>CANGMH010000031.1 GCA_947454005.1 Verrucomicrobiota bacterium | reverse complement strand
CCTCCTCAAGCCCTTCTACGACCGCCTCATCGCCGCCGGCAAACCTTTCAAAGTCGCCCTCACCGCCGTCATGCGGAAACTCATCCTCCTCATGAACCACCTCCTGAAAAATCCAAACTTCGTCCTCGCTCACTGAACACCGTTGCTGCTGTATCGCGGGTTGGCAACCCGCTGGGCTTTGATGTTTTCAGGGCCGACGGATTGCCTTCGCCCTGGCCGGCTACCAGCCGGCGAAACGGCAGACTGACAGTCGGCGCTGCGAGTGGCCGCCACTTCCGATCGCACCCGTTTTACCGTGGCGGTCATCGGTGGAGCCGGTTTCCGGGCGGCAGGCGGCGTGCGGCGGAAGGGTGGGTTCCGGACCAAGATGATTCGCCTTGTGGCATCGGTGGCCGGATCGCATATGCTACCGGGATGTTGACTCCGTTCCTGTTCTGGATGGCGCTCGGCTTTGCCGTCGCGATCTGCTGGTCGTCGTTCTTCGAGTGGACGCTGCATCGCTACGTGATGCACCGCCCGCTCGGCAGCTTCGACTACCCGTTCAAATCGCATGCCTTGGTGCACCACCAGATCTTCAAGGCGGACGCGACCTACCACCTCGTCGACGAGAAGGACAAACACACCATCCCGATGGCGTGGTGGCACGGGCCGGTGCTGGTGGCGTTGTGCCAATCGCCGTTCCTGTTGGCGGCGTGGTTGGTGGGCGAATGGGGCATCTACGCCGGCGCGGCGGTCGCCACGGTCTGCTACTTCACGACCTACGAGTATCTCCACTGGTGCATGCATCTGCCGCGCAAGCGCGCCGTGGAGCGGTCGGGGATCTTCTTCCGCTTGAACGGGCACCACATCCTGCACCACCGGTACATGCACAAGAACTTCAACGTGGTGCTCCCGCTGGCCGACCTGTGCCTCGGCACGCTGGTCGTCCGCTCGAAGATCGCGTTCCCGCAGCCCAAGGGACCTTCGGTGCCGGATGTGCAGCCGCTCGCCGAGCCGCGCGCGTTCCCGGTCCGCGTGGTGCGTTTCATCGCCCTCTGCCTGACCGGCGTGCGGTCGCGCTGAACCGCACCCGCGGGCCATCGCGCGGACCCGAAAGACACAAAAGGCCGGGCATCGTTGCCCGGCCTTCTGCTTTCCCGGGGACGCGGTCGTTCCCCCGGATCCCGTGTCGCAGGGTGTCAGTCCGCTTGGAACGTCGAGCCGGTGCCGCTGCCCCCGACGACCTTGGCCTTGCGGCCGTTGGCGGCGAGGTGGCAGAGGATCTTGTAGATCGTCTCCCCGCTGTCGGGCTGGCCGATGGCGGCGGCCAGGGCGTCGGCGGTGAAGCTCTGCGCGGGTTCCGCGGCGAGCCGTTCGACGACCTTGGCCTGCAGGGCGAGCACGCTGGCGGCGGCCTTCTTGCCGGCTTCGACTCCGGGCTGGTGATAGGCGTTGATGTTGATGAGCGAGGCGTAGAGGCCGACCGCGCGCTCGAACAGCGCGATGAGCGCGCCGATGCTGGACGCGCCCGCGTCGCGCACCGTCAAGGTGATGCTCTGCCGGCCGTTGTCGTGGAGCGCGGTGCGCGTGCCGAGGTAGAAGCCGCTCAGGAAATCACCGGTGGTCGCGCCCGGCTCGACCTCGATGCTCGCGCCGTCGCGGTCCTTGAGCACCTCGATGAACACGACGAAGAAGTTCAGCACTCCTTCGCGGAGCTGCTGCACGTAGGCGTGCTGGTCGGTCGAGCCCTTGTTGCCGTAGACGCTGATGCCGGCGTTCACGATCTTGCCGTCGAGGTCCAGCTCCTTGCCGAGCGACTCCATGAGGAGCTGCTGGAGATACTTCGAGAAGAGCTCGAGGCGGTCCTTGTAGGGCAGCACGACCATGTCCTTCGCGCCGCGGCCTTCGCCGAGGAAGTACCACATCAGGGCGAGCTGGGCGGCGGGGTTGCGCTTCGTGTCGGGCACGCGCGTCACCTCGTCCGTCGCCTTCGCGCCGTCGAGCATCGCCTGGATGTCGAGTCCCTGGAGCGCCGCGGGCAGGAGCCCCACCGCGCTCAGCTCGCTGGTGCGGCCGCCGACCCAGTCCCACATCGGGAAACGCCGGATCCATCCGCCGGCGACCGCGTACTTGTCCAGCGCGCTGCCGAAGCCGGTGACGGCGACCGCGTGCTTGGCGAAATCGAGCCCGGCCTGCTCGTAGGCGGCCTTGGCCTCGAGCATCCCGTTGCGCGTCTCGGCCGTGCCGCCGGATTTGCTGATGACGACCGCGAGGGTCTGGCCGAGCTGTCCGGAGAGCTCGGCGAGCACCTTGTCCATCCCGTCGGGATCGGTGTTGTCGAAGAAGAACGGCTTGAGCTTGTCCGTCGCCGGCTGGCCGAGCGCCTTCGCGACGAACTGCGGCCCGAGGGCGCTGCCGCCGATGCCGATGACGAGCACGTTCTTGAAGGCGCCGCCGGCGCCGCGGGCCTCTCCGGCGTGCACCGCGGCGGCGAAGGTCTTGATGTCCGCGAGGGTCCGCGCGATCTCGTCGGCGATGGTCCGGGTCGGCGCGCGGTCCGGGTCGCGGAGCCAGTAGTGGCCGACCATGCGCTTCTCGTCGGGGTTGGCGATGCCTCCCTTCTCCAGCTCGGCCATGGCGATGTAGGCGCGTTGCATGGGCCGCTCCATCGTCGCGAGGAAGCTGTCCGGGAAATCCACCCGGCTGATGTCCATGGCGAGGCCGAGGGACGGATACTCGGTGTAGAACTTCTGGAAGCGGGACCAGAGAGCGGCTTTGGAAGGAATCATCGCCGCGGCAGGGTAGGTTCCGAGGCCGAGGTTCAAAGCGCAAAGTTGGATTCTGCTTCCGGCGCGAGGACCCCGCCTTCGCCGGTTCCACCCCTCCCGGCGTCCGGGATGCCGCATCTGCCATCGCTCGGGGCGGGCGGCGGGGGAAAATCCGCGCTGGCGCGGGGAAAGCGCCCGCGGCTAGCGTCGAGCCTCGTTCGTTTCGCGAAAATCTTTCCTGCATCCTAAATGAATCCTACCGGCGACATCGCGCTCATCGGCCTCGCGGTCATGGGCCAGAACCTCGTGTTGAACATGAACGACCACGGCTTCACCGTCGTGGCCTACAACCGCACCACCTCGAAGGTGGATGAATTCCTGGCGCACGAGGCCAAGGGCACCAAGGTCATCGGCGCGCATTCCATCGAGGAGATGGTCTCCAAGCTCAAGCGCCCCCGCCGGGTCATGTGCATGGTCAAGGCCGGCAGCGCGGTCGACGATTTCATAGCCCAGATCGTCCCGTTCCTCGAGCCCGGCGACATCATCATCGACGGCGGCAACTCGCTCTACGGCGATTCCGAGCGACGCGTGAAGGAGCTCGAGGCGAAGGGCCTGCTCTACGTGGGGACCGGCGTCTCCGGCGGCGAGGAGGGCGCCCGGTTCGGTCCCAGCATCATGCCCGGCGGCAGCGCCAAGGCGTGGCCGTTCGTGAAGGACATCTTCCAGGGCATCTCGGCGAAGGTCGACGGCGGCACCCCGTGCTGCGACTGGGTCGGCAACGGCGGCTCCGGGCACTACGTCAAGATGGTCCACAACGGCATCGAGTACGGCGACATGCAGCTCATCTGCGAGGCCTACAGCTTGATGCGCGACGGCCTGGGCATGGGCGCCGACGAGATCGCCGCCGTGTTCAAGGAGTGGAACGCCGGCGAGCTCGACAGCTTCCTCATCGAGATCACCGCCAACATCCTCGCGAAGAAGGACGAGGACGGTTCGCCGCTCGTCGACAAGATCCTCGACACCGCCGGCCAGAAGGGCACCGGCAAGTGGACCGTCATCGATTCCGCCAACCTGGCCCAACCGGTCACGCTCATCGCCGAGGCCGTCTTCTCCCGCTGCGTGAGCGCGATGAAGGAGGAGCGCGTGAAGGCCGCCCGCAAGCTCAAGGGCCCGCGCGCCG
This sequence comes from Verrucomicrobiota bacterium, assembly GCA_947454005.1. GTDB lineage: Bacteria > Verrucomicrobiota > Verrucomicrobiia > Limisphaerales > UBA9464 > CAIVQB01. The sequence continues at coordinate 17,439 of CANGMH010000031.1, read as the reverse complement.
CCATGTCGCAGGCGGGCGACCCCGCGAAGAAGAAGGCGCTCATCGGCGACATCATGAGCGCCCTCTACGCCTCGAAGATCGTCAGCTACGCGCAGGGCTACATGCTGCTCCGCGCCGCGGCCAAGGAGTACGGCTGGGCGCTCAACTACGGCGGCATCGCCCTCATGTGGCGCGGCGGCTGCATCATCCGCTCCCGCTTCCTCGGCAAGATCAAGGAGGCCTACGACAAGAACCCCAAGCTGGCGAACCTGCTGCTCGACGATTATTTCCGCGGCGAGATCAAGAAGTCCCAGAAGGGCTGGCGCAACGTGGTCGCGCTCGCCGCCAAGAAGGGCCTCCCGGTCCCGGCGTTCAGCACCGCCCTCGCGTTCTTCGACGGCTACCGCAACCCGCGCCTCCCGGCCAACCTGCTCCAGGCCCAGCGCGATTACTTCGGCGCCCACACCTATGAGCGCGTCGACAAACCCCGCGGCGAGTTCTTCCACACCAACTGGACCGGCACCGGCGGACGCGTGAGCTCGAGCACCTACAACGCCTGATCCTCGGCGCGGCCGATGCCGCGCCCCTCGCTCCACCGGCATCCGCTGGAATCGGAGCCATCACGGCCTGCGCTGCCTATCGGTGGCGCGGGCCGTCTGCCTTCCGGCGGTGATGGGCCCGCCGCTCCTACACGCGGCGCTCCATGTAGGCGACGTCGAGCCAGCGGTCGAACTTGAAGCCGACCTCTTTGAAGAGCCCGACGTGCTCGAAACCGAACCTGGCGTGGAGCCGGATGCTCGCCTCGTTCGTCGCGTCGATCGCCGCGATGATGGACCGGAGGCCGCGTTCCTTCGCCGCCGGGATCAGCGGCGCCAGCAGCAGCGCGCCGATGCCGCGACCGCGATGCGATGCCGCCACGTAGACCGAGTTCTCCGTCGTGAAACGGAACCCGGCGCGGTCGTGGTAGCGGTTCAGCGCGCTCCAGCCGACCACGCGCTCCGGACCTTCGGCCGGGGTCTCGACCGCGACGAACATCGCGAAGCCGCCCTTCTCATGGTCGTCGAACCACTGCTGCCGGTGCTCGAGCGACCGCGGCTCGTAGTCGTAGGTCGCCGTCGTCGTGAGCACCGCGTCGTTGTAGATGGCGAGGATCCCCGGGCAATCGGAGCGGAGGGCGGAGCGGATGGAGATGGGGCTCGTCCCGAAGGGTTCGTTCATCCGAGGGCACGCTAGTCCGGTCCGGCAGGTCCCGGCAATCCCGCGCGCGCATCGGGAACGATCCGAACCGGCGGACGGACAACGGACCGCACGGGGTGCCGGTCCGTGAGGTCCACTACGACGTGCGCCGGGCCGGCGGCCGCGTTCCTCGGGCATCACTTTGCGCGGGTCGCGGGGCGTCGAGACGGCTAGCGTCGCGCCAATGGAACCGTCCGTCGTCTCTGCATTGCCGCCGCTGGTCCCTGGCACGCTCTATCTCGTCGCGACGCCGATCGGGAACCTGGAGGACATCACGCTCCGGGCCCTGCGCGTGCTCCGCGAGTGCGACGTCGTCGCGGCCGAGGACACGCGGCACACGGGACAGCTCCTGAAGCACTTCGGCATCACCAAGCCGCTGCTGAGCTACTTCAAGTTCAACGAGGCGCGGCGCAGCACGGAGTTCGTCGAACGGTTGCGGCGCGGCGAGAAGATCGCGCTGGTGACGGACGCCGGTTCGCCGGGCATCAGCGATCCGGGCGGACGCGTGGTCGCCGCGGCGGTGGCGGCCGGATGCAGGGTGGAGCCGGTGCCCGGGGCGTGCGCCCTCATCGCCGGCCTGACCGCCAGCGGCCTGCCGACCGACGAGTTCCATTTCGTGGGGTTCCTGCCGCACAAATCGGGACAGCGCGCGAACCGGCTCGCGTCGTTGGCGGCGGTGCCCGGGACGCTGGTGTTCTACGAATCGCCGTTCCGCATCGAGCGGTTGGTGGCGGAGCTGATGGTGGCGTTCCCGGCGCGGCGCGTGGTGCTGGCGCGCGAGCTCTCGAAGAAGTTCGAGGAATGGCTGCGCGGCACGCCGGCCGAGCTCGCGGCGCAGCTCGCGGCGCGTCCGCGCAAAGGCGAGTTCGTGGTCTGCGTCGGCCCGGCCGGAGACGACGCTCCGGCGGAGCCCGACGAGGCCGGATAGCGGCGTCCGGGCCGGTCGCACGCAGGGCGGCCGGGGGGCGTGCGATGTCCGCCGATCCGGGTCGGATGCGGGTTCCTTCCGTGGATTGACGAGCCCGGCGCCGCCTCCCATGTTCGCGCCGAATGAGCTACGACATCTCCGAACTCTTGGCCGACTGGGATTACCAGCCGGGCCAGGTGGTCGCGCGCCGTTTCAAGGGCAAGGACGGCGCCGAGAAGGTGCAGCTCCGCGTGGACCTCGGGATCCTGCAGATGAACGCCGAGGGCCGTCCCGACGGGAAACGTCCGATGGGCCACGGCTCTTGGCACGAGTTCCAGGTCGCCCGGCTCGAGACCCATCGCGAGGAGAACGACGGCGACGACGAGGAGTTCACCCTCGACGCCGAGGCCTGCACGAAGCTCCAGCAGGAGTCGATCCAGTACCATCACCGCTACATCTGCTACTTCCAGCTGGAGGACTACGCGGCGGTCGAGCGGGACTGCGAGCGGAACCTGAAGGTGTTCGAGTTCGTCGCCGAGTTCGCCGAGACGGACGAGCTCGCCTGGTCGCTGCTGCAGTTCGCGCCCCAGCTGGTGATGATGCGCACCCGTGCCCGCGGCACCGCCGCCATCAAGCGCAAGAAGTACGTCGCCGCCATCGAGGCGATCGAGGAGGGGTTGTCCGAGCTGGAATCGTTCTACCGCGACAACGAGCGCGAGGAGCTGCTGGAGAACAGCGGCGAGATCGCCTCGCTGCGCCATTGGCTCGAAGAGGTCCGCAAGAAACGGCCCCTGAGCGAGCTGGAGAAGCTCCAGCGCGTGCTCGACGAGGCCATCCAGATCGAGGACTACGAGAAGGCCGCCGAGGTGCGCGACAAGATGCGCAAGCTCCAGGCGTCCGACACCTGACCTTCCGGGCCGGTCGACGCCGGTCCCCGGTGAAGATGATCCCGGCCCACATCGGCATCGCCAGCCGCCGTCCCGCGGCCCATCCTTTCCCGCCATGACCCAGATCGAGAAGATCAACGCGGAACTCAAGGCCTCCATGTTGGCCAAGGACGCCGATCGCACCGGCGCGCTCCGCATGCTCAAATCCGCCATCGGCTACGTCCAGATCGAGAAGAAGGTGGACGTCCTGCCGGACGCGGACGTGCTCGCCGTGGTGGCGAAGGAGGCGAAGAAGCGCCGCGACTCGATCGAGGAGTTCGACCGCGGCGGACGCACCGAGCTCGCCGCCAAGGAGCGGGCCGAGCTGAAGGTGCTCGAGGAGTTCCTGCCCAAGCAGCTCTCGCCCGAGGAGACCGAAGAACTGGTCAAGGCGGCCATCGCCGAGGTCGGCGCCACCAGCAAGAAGGACATGGGCGCGGTGATGAAGGCCGCCCAAGCCAAGGCCGCCGGACGCGCGGACGGCAAGGTCATGAGCGCGCTGGTCGGCAAGCTGCTGCCTTGAGGCCAGGTTGGAACGCAGGCGGCCCGCCTGCGTTCCGCCGACCCCGGCAGGATTTCCGCGGGTGATCCGCCTCCCGCTCCCGTGCCTCGGTTTCCCGCGTGCGTTCCCGGCGTCCCGAGGGCACGCTGGTCCCGATCCTGATGAACCTGCCCAACCAGCTCACCGTCTCCCGATTCGCGCTCACGGGGCTTTTCCTCGGGGCGATGTTCGGGCGGTTCCCCGGACACGAGAGCGTGGCGCTGGTGTTCTTCAGCCTGGCCGGCATCACCGATTTCCTCGACGGCCGGATCGCCCGCCAGCGCGGGCTCATCACCAACTTCGGGATCCTGATGGATCCGCTGGCCGACAAGATCCTCACCTGCTCGGCGTTCATCGCCTTCGTCGGACGCGGACTGATGCCGGCGTGGATGGTCGTGATCATCGTCGGCCGCGAGCTGGCCATCACCGGGCTGCGGCTGTTGGCGGCCTCCAAGAACGTCGTCCTCTCGGCCGAAGGCTACGGCAAGCACAAGACCATCTCGCAGATCGTTTCGATCGTGGCCGTGCTCACCGTGCTCAGCTATCCGCAATGGGGTCCGATCGGCGAATGGATCTTCGGCGGGCACCTGTTCGGGACGCCGTGGTCGGTCCGTGTCGCGCAGTGGTCCAAGTGGGTGGCCGTCTCGCTCACCTTGCTGAGCGGCAGCATCTACCTGTGGCGGAACCGCGACCTGTACCTGCAGGACATGTAACGGGGCGTGCCGGCGAAGGACGCATGAAGTCGAAGCTCATCGTGTGGGTCGCCCAAGGCTTCGGCGTAGGCCGCATCCCGGTCGCGCCGGGCACGTGGGGATCGGTGCTCGGCGTCGCGTGGGCGCTCCTCTTGCTGTGGCCCCATTCGTTGCCCTGTTTCTTCGTCGGGACCGTGATCGCGGCCGGCTTCGCGGTCTGGTGCTGCGGCCGCGCCGAACGGATCCTCGGCCAGCATGATCCGGGATCCGTCGTGTTGGACGAGATCGTGGCCCTGCCGCTGACGATGGGCGGAGCGGTGCTATGGGCGCGGATGCAGAGCGGGACCGTCCCCGGCGCTTCGGCGCTGCTGCAGGCGTGGCCGGTCTGGGTGGTCGGGTTCGGCCTGTTCCGGTTGTTCGACATCTGGAAGCCGTGGCCGGTCGGCGCGCTCCAACGACTGCCCGGCGGATGGGGCGTGGTAGCCGACGACCTCGCCGCGGGCGTGCTCAGCGGCGTGCTGCTGGCGTTGGCCTGCCAGGTCACCGGCGCGGGCCGCCTCCTGCCGGGTTGACGGGTCCGGGGAGACGCGATCCTGGGTGGACCTTGGGTCGACCGCCCCGTCGCCTTCCCTCACAGCGCGTGGAACTTCGCTGTGACCTCGTCGCCGCCGAGGTCGAGCACCGCCACGCTCCGTTCCAACTTGAAGCGTGGTTTGCCCGAGTAGCCGGAGTTGAAGAAGAGCGTGCCGCCGAGGGACTCGCAGAACGGCTGGTGCGTGTGGCCGAAGACCACGACATCGGGCTTCACCCGCGCGAAGCGTTCCCGGAGCGGGTCGCTGAGCGAGCGCGGGTTGACGATGTGGTGGACGAAGAACTTCTTTCCGCCCAGCTCCACGATCTCGCTTTCGCGGAAATCCATCCCGAAGTCGTTGTTGCCGAGCACGGCGGTCACCGGCGCGATGGCTTCGAGCTCCTGGATGAGGCCCGGGTATCCGATGTCGCCGCCGTGCAGGATGTGCCCGACGCCCTCGAAGAGTTCGAAGACCTTCGGGTCGAGGTAGCCGTGGGTGTCGGAGATGATGCCGATCTTCATGGAGCGGGAAGGTGACCGTGGACCGGGGGATCAGTGAACAGTGATCAGTAATCAGTAGTCAGTGAACTGGAGGTAGGCCTTCCGCGGACCGATCACTGGATACTGTTCACTGATCACTGTCCTTCACGCCTCCTCCGGTTCGGCCTGCGCTCCGTCTTCCGCCTCCTCGCCCTTCTCCTGGGGGGATTCGGCCGGGGTGAAGCGCCACGCGAGCGCTAACAGTCCGGTGAACAGGCCGCCGCTGAGCAGCGTGTTGCGGAAGAACTCCCAGGTCTGCGGCCAGCCCTTGGTGCCGGCGGTCAGCGCGACGAGCCAACCGGCGAGGTTCTTGGTGTACTCCGGGTTGCGGAAGGGGTTCAGCAGCCAGGCCGCGGTGTTGGTGACGAGGTAGAAGACGATCGCGCCGAGCACGCCGCCGCCGAGCAGGCCGAGCAGGTCGCGCGTGCCGCGGAAACGCCGACCCAACCACCAGAGCGCACCGAACCCGGCGTAGTTGCAGGCGAGATAGAGCAGGCCCCCGACCGTGAACACCTCGTAGCCCATGCCGAACTGGTAGTAGGCATCCAGCGCGAGGTCGGTCACGAGAAGCACCCCGAACGGCGCCCGCCAGGTGAGCCGTTCCGGGAACAACGCCCCGGCGCAGAAGACCAGGGCGTACACCGCGCTGAAGTTCACCGGCATCAGCCCCGGCCAGCGCGACAACGCGACCAGCGCGAGGAAGACGTACGGCAACAGTTGGCGGAGACGAAGGCTCACCGGGCGCGGAGATTAGCGGCGGATTGCCAATTGCCAATTTACAATTGCCCAATGGACGGCACATGACGCTGTTCCCGGTCCTCCACGAGGACGCCGACCTGCTGGTGCTGCACAAACCGGCCGGATTGGTCTGCCATCCGACCAAGGGCGACGCGTGGTCGAGCCTCATCAGCCGCGTCCGGATCCATCTCGGCCTCGCGGCGGAACCGCAGATGGTCCATCGGCTCGACCGCGAGACCAGCGGGGTGATGGTCTTCGGCAAGACGCCGGAAGCTTCCGAGGAACTGCGGCGGCTGTGGCAGACCGGATTGGTCACCAAGGAGTACGTCGCCATCGTCCGTGGCGCGGTCCGCGAGGAGTCGGGGCACATCGACGGCCCGCTCGGCAAGGACGAGGCCAGCGCCGTGTCGGTGAAGGACCGGGTGCGGCCCGACGGCGTGCCGGCGCGGACGCATTGGTGGCGCGTCCAACGATTCAGCCGGCCCGAAGGCGAGTTCACGCTGCTGCGCGTCCGGCTCGACACCGGCCGCAAGCACCAGATCCGCATCCATCTCGCCCATCTGGGACATCCGCTCGTCGGCGAGAAGATGTACGGCGCGGACGAGACGCTCTACCTCCGCTTCGTGGAACGCCGGTTGTCCGATGCCGACCGCACGCTGCTGATGCTGCCCAACCAAGCGCTGCACGCGGCCAAACTGTGGATCCCTTGGGGCGGCGAGGAACGCGAGTTCGCCTCGCCTCCCGAATCTTCCTTCCTGGCCTTCCTGCGCGGCGAACCGATGCGGTGGACCGAGGATCCGTTCGATCCGCAGCGGCCGCACACGCCGGATCCGGGAGGCTGGGCGACCGGCGGGGCATCCGATTGACGGAGGCCACGGGGCTTCCGCCGCGGCTCGACTTGGCCGGGTCCTCGGGTCCAGCTTCGGACATGTTCCGTCCCTGCTTGGCGTTGTTGCCGGTCCTGCTCGTGGTCTGGTTGGCCGGGTGCCGGACGGACCAGCCGATCGCGCCCGCGCCCTCGACCGCTTTCCGGCCCGAGAAGCTCGCGGAGATCGATGCCGCCATCCGCGCCTCGATCGGCGAAGGCCAGACCCCGGGCGGCGTGCTCTGGCTCGAGCGTCGCGGCACCGCGTACCATAAGGCGTTCGGCGACCGCGCCGTCGAGCCGGTCCGCGAGCCGATGACCGAGGACACCATCTTCGACGCCGCGTCGCTCACCAAGGTGATCGCGACGACCACCGCGGTGATGAAGCTCGTCGAGCAAGGTCGCATCGACGTGGAGGCGCCGGTGCGTCGCTACCTGCCGGAATTCGCCGCCAACGGGAAAGACGCCGTCACCGTCCGGCAGTTGCTCACCCACGTCTCCGGCCTTCCGCCGGGGCTCTCGTTGCAAAAGGAGTGGACGGGGCGAGCGGTGGCCATCGCCCACGCCTGTGCGGAGAAGCTGGTCGAACCGCCCGGCACGAAATCCCGGTACAGCGACATCAATTTCATCCTGCTCGGCGAGATCGTGCGGCGTGTCGCCGGTGAACCGCTCGACCGGTTCTGCGCCCGCGAGGTCTTCGGTCCGCTCGGGATGAAGGACACGGGGTTCCGTCCCTTCGACCCGGCGGCAGGGATCGCCTTCACCGCACCGGGCAGCGGGCGCATCGCGCCCACCGAGCGTCGAGCGGAAGGCCTGCTGCGTGGTGTTGTGCACGACCCGACTTCGCGGCGCATGGGCGGTGTGGCGGGGCACGCCGGATTGTTCACCTCCGCGGGCGACTTGGCCCGGTTCTCCCGGATGATGCTCGGCGGCGGCGTGCTCGACGGCAGACGCGTCCTGCGGCCGGAGACGGTGAAACTCATGACGTCCGTGCAATCGCCGCCGGGGCTCGCCAGGCGAGGGTTCGGTTGGGACATCGATTCGCCCTATGCCGGACCGCGCGGCGCGCATCTCCCCATCGGCAGCTTCGGCCACACCGGCTGGACCGGGACGAGCCTGTGGATCGATCCGTTCTCCGGCACGTTCGTGGTCTTCGTCGCGAACCGGAACCATCCGACCGAGGCGGGCAACGTCATCGGGCTGCGCCGCAAGCTCGGGACGCTCGCGGCCGAGGCGGTGCGCGATTTCGATTTCACCCACGTCGCCGGCGCGCTGCCTCCGGACCCCGCGTCGTCGCGCTGACGTTTCGGGCCTCAGGTCCCAAGTTTCAGGTTCCAGTTCCCACTCGGGTCCCGGCGGAGGACGGGCTGGGCCTCGGGACGGAGAGGGCCATCCAAGCGCGCCGCGATGGCCCCTACACCGCCACCGGGGCCTTGATGGCCGGGTGCGGATCGTACCCGACCAGCTCGAAGTCCTCGTACCGGAAGGCGTGGATGTCCTTCACCTCCGGGTTGATCTTCATCGTCGGCAGCGGCCGGGGCTCACGGCCTAGCTGCAGCTTCACCTGCTCGATATGGTTCGAGTAGATGTGGACGTCGCCGAAGGTGTGGATGAAGTCGCCCGGTCTCAGCCCGGTCACCTGTGCGACCATGAGCGTGAGCAGCGCATAGCTGGCGATGTTGAACGGCACGCCGAGGAACAGATCGGCGCTGCGCTGGTAGAGCTGGCAGCTCAGCTCGCCGTCGCTCACGTAGAACTGGAAGAGCGAATGGCAGGGCGGCAGGGCCATCGTGCCGACCTCGCCCGGGTTCCACGCGCTCACGATCAGGCGGCGCGAATCGGGGTTCTTCCGGATCTGGGCGATGACGTCGTCGAGCTGATGGATGCTCCGGCCGTCGGCGGTGCGCCAGTCGCACCATTGCGCGCCGTACACGCGGCCGAGGTCGCCCGTCTCCTTGTCCGCCCATTCGTCCCAGATGGTGACGCCGTGCTCTTGCAGCCAGCGGACGTTCGTGTCGCCGCGGATGAACCAGAGCAGCTCGTACAGGATCGACTTGAGGTGGACCTTCTTGGTCGTGACCAGCGGGAAACCGTCGGCGAGCCGGTAGCGCGTCTGCGCACCGAAGAGCGAGTAGGTGCCGGTGCCGGTGCGGTCGGACTTGAACTTGCCGTGGTCGAGGACGTGGCGCAGGAGGCCGAGGTAGGGGCGCATCGCTTGGGCCCGATGGTGGGCCTGTCACCGGAAACGCTCAACCATGGAGTGCAGGACTTCGCTGCGTCGCGAGGATCTGCCGCCTTGGTTTCCCGTCAATCAGGACTCCTCGGTAAACCTTTGTCCTTCCGCCAGCGACGTTCCAGGTCGGGGTCCACGCGAAGGACCCCATAGGTGCCACCGCTAGAACGCATCACTTCGCGCAGAAGTCCTGACGGGGCATTCGTCTTGGGTCCAAGGTCGGTGATGACGATGTAATCAGCCCGTTGGTTCCTCTGTTCTGCGTTGCTGACAGGAACCCAGAACGAGCGAGGGTAGATATAGTCCGACAGGATCGGCCGTCCCGTCAGCCCGTTCAACTGGGGGATCTCGACAAAAAAGCCGGCAGCAACCGTGGCATCCGGCGCGGTCCGCTGGTTGACCCAGTCGGCGACCTCCCTGATCTCATCCAAACGATGGTGCATGAACACCGTGCTGGTGATCAGCATGCGCGAGAACGGCAACATCCAGAGAAGATTGAGCGTCAAGCCGCAAGCCAAGATGATGTTGAGCAGCCTTATCCGCCATGGATGTGCTAGAAACAGGGTGATGCCTGACCATGACCATGCAAAAAGAGGGGCGACCAAAGGGAACAAAAGACGTGGATACTCTCGTGAATAGGCGCGGAACGAATAGGGCAGCACCAGGATCTGCAGGAAATAGAGCAACGAGGCGATGCCCAAGACCTTCATCGCCATGGATCTTTGCTTCCGGAGCCACCAAAACGCCATCCCGACGGAGGCCGCGAACGCAAGGCCGAAGCACGTCAGGACGATCGTCTGCTGGATCGGGCCCAGCCTCCTGCTGGCAGCGCTCAGCACCCAGGTCGGGAGATACAAGACCGTGTCATAAAATGGCCGGCCTGACAGGGTGAGAAGCAGATTGTCCCAAAGAACCGATGGATAACCCCTCCATCCGCCGATCTCATCGAGGTATCCTTGGAACAACGATTGATAGCCGGTGCCGGTGTCTCCACCCATGGTCCACGATCTCCAACCGATCAGGGCGACAGCCATCGGGATGCCGCAGGATGCCAGCGGTTGCCAGCGTCGGCATCTTAGTTGCCAAGCAGCGGTCACGGCCGCCACGGCCAGAAACGGCAGCGCCGCCGACCGGCAAAGATAAGCCGCACCGAGTCCGATGCCTGTGAGCGCCCATGTCGCCGAGGTCAATCGACCTGGCCATGGACCCAGCCAGATCAAAGCGACCCCGAGGACGATCGCGACAAAGGCCGCGTCCGACATGAGCAAGAAAACAAACTGCAACCAATTGGGCGATATGGCCCAATTGGCGAGGAACAGCGTGGCTAGCCAAGCCGGCACATGATGTCTTCGGATGAAACAATAGGCAGCGCCCATCGCGCCCCAAGAGATCATCAGCATGCCCCAACCCAGGATGTCCGCGTTCCCCGGGTATCCCGGGCGGATCCGCCATAGCAGCGAGAGCAGCCACGATTGGAGCGGGGGATAGGAACCGATCCGAGGATTGCCGGAGAACATCCCGTTGACATAGCCGTCCCCGGAAGCCAGCGCCTTCGCGCCGCTCATGTAGAGGATGGAATCGAATCGAAGACTGGATTCAAACGGCTTCAGCGACGCGTAGAAGCCGCCAAAAATGATAGCCGCTGCCGTGAGGAACCAGATCAAATCAGACCAAGCAAGCCGACGGTCGGCGGCCTGTGGGTCCGGTCTGGGATATAGCATTTCTAAAAAAAGAGTGCTGAAAGACACCCTTGTCGAGATTGATTTCTTATCTTCAGAGGCGCAGATAGATCGCCTTCAGATACTTCGCCTCCGGGATCGTGGCCGGATGGTCGGGGGCGTGGGTCGTGGTGCGGAGCTCGGTGACGCGGCGTCCCGTGAGACGGGCGGCTTCGCGCACCGCGCCGAAGAACTCGTTCTCGCTCACGTGCGCGCTGCACGACGCCGCCAGCAGCGTGCCTCCGGGCCGCACGCGGCCGATGGCCGAGGTCGCGAGCCGTCCATAGGCCTGGATCGCGCCGTGGCGCTCGGCCTCGCGCTTCGCCAACGACGGTGGATCGAGGATCACCAGGTCGAAGGCGCGCACCGGACCGTTGGCGAGCCACTCGAAGGCGTCGCCCTGCACCTGGTCGTGCGGCACGGCGCCGATCCGCGCGTCGTCGTGGTTCAGCGCGAAGTTGCGCTTGGCCGATGCGAGCGCGTGGGCCGACAGGTCGAGGTCGGTCACCGACTTCGCGCCGCCGCGCGCCGCGTAGAGGCTGAACCCGCCGGAGAAGCTGAACGCGTTCAGCACCTCGGCGCCGGCCGCCAGGGTCCCGACGATCCGGCGGTTGTCGCGTTGGTCGAGGAAGAACCCTGTCTTCTGTCCGCGGACGACGTCGGCCTCGAACCGCAGGCCGGATTCGCGGAACACCACGATCGGACCCGGTGCCTCCTCGCCCGACGGAAGGTTGCCGCCGAGCTCCGAGCCGTCCTCGAGGCCGATCAAGCCCGCCGCGTCCTGGCTGTTCCGGCTGAGGCGCAAGACCAGGCGGGCTGGCTGGAGCACCGTTTGGATCATCGATGTCAGCTCCGCCACGCGCGGCAGCCACACGGGGGAGTAGAGCTTGAGCACCAAGGTGTCGGCGTAGCGGTCGAGCACGAGGCCCGGCCAACCATCGCTCTCGCCGTTGATGAGCCGGTAGCCGTCAGTGTCCGGTCCAATGGCCTCCGGTGTGCGGCGCGCCACCGCGGCGTCGAACCGCGCGCGCCACCACGCCGCGTCGATGGTGACCGGCTTGCCGGCGTGGAGGATGCGGACGCGGATGGGCGAACCGGGATCGAAGAGGCCGATGGCGAGGAATCTGTCGCTCCGGTCGTAGATGACCGCCAGTTCGCCCGCCTCGGCGTCGCGGTTCTGCTCGCGCAGGGAGTCGCTGTAGACCCACGGATGGCCGCCGCGGATGATGGATTCCGCCGTCGCGGTGACGCGGAGGCGGAGACGGGGCTTGGCGACGGACGAAGACATCGCCGCGAGCATGACCGACCGCGGCCACCGCGGCGAGGACCGCTTTGGAAGAGGGAACAGGGCTGGTGCAACCCGGCTTCTTGCGGGATGAGGCGTCAACTCGGCAAGCCGGAGGCTTGCCAGCGATTAGCCGGGGGTTGAGCGCCAGCGACACCCCCGGTTTTCGGCGGGGAGACGAGCACCCTGGAAGGGTGCCAGACCACGATCTGGTCGACGGATCTGCGACCCCTGCCGGGGTCGTGGCGTTGGCCCTCGGTATCCGGGGGTGTCGTCGCTATGCTCCTCGACCCCCGGCTAAAAGCTGACATCGCTCCGCGATGTTCTTGGTGGATGGTCAGGCTGCAAGAACCGGAGATGGCCCCAGTCGGGAAGAAGCCGTCGCGTCTTCGCGCGCCGCCTGCCCGCACTTCACGGAGATCCGTCGTGCCAAGGCAGGGCACGAGCACCGTCCGCCCTCAGAGCCGCGGAGCGGGCGGCACGATCGGCGCCTCGTAGGAGAACGCGCCTTTCGCCTTCAGCTTCCGCTTCCACACCTTGTCGCCGGCGGCGAGGTAGAGCTCGTCGCGGTCCTTGCCGCCGAAGCACACGCTGCTCGCCCACGCGCCGGGTTCGGGCTTGTTGAGGATCCCGTTGACCCGGCCCGCTTGGTCGCAGAACTGGACGCCCACGCTCGACGCCACGTAGAGGCGACCCGCGGTGTCCACGCACAGGCCGTCCGCGCCGGATCCGCGCGGATCGTCCGGCATGTGCAGATGGAAGTAGCGCTGCTTGAAGGCGAGCGTGCCGTCGTCGCGGACCTGGAAGCTGTAGATCAGCTGGCCGACGAGGTCGCTGACGTAGAGCAGCGATTGGTCCGGCGAGAAGGCGAGGCCGCTGGGGAACTCGATGCCGGTGTCGAGCGTCGTCACCTTGCCCTTGGCGTCCATGGCCTTGACCGCGTGGGCCGCCGGGTCGGTGAAGTAGGTCGTGCCGGAGTGCCGGACCACCATCGCCTTCGCGGCGGCATCGGTGGAGACGATCTTCTCTCCGGCCTTGCCCTCGAGTTCGACGATGCCGCGGGTGGCGGGCTGCGACGCGAGCACGCGTCCGTCCGGCGTCACCGCCATGGCCTGCGGATGGTTGGCGGCGTCGCGCAGGACGGCCACCGCGCCGTCGAGCGCGACCTTGTAGATGCGGTTGGCCGGCTGGTCGGTGAAGTAGACCGCGCCCGCGGCGTCGGCCGCGAGACCGCCGGGGAACTGGTAGCCTTGGCCGACGAGTTGCCAATCGCCGTCGATGAGCCCGGCGGCGAGATGCTTCGGTCCGCTCCCGGCCTTCACCGGCTTCGGATAATCCTTCCAGAGCCAGCGCATCGCGTCGGGGAAGATGCTGCCGCCCTGTTTGCCGTCGTGCCCGCCGGTGCCCCATTTGTTGGTCACCTCGTAGCCGGCGAACTGGAGAGCGCTGAGCATGGCCTGGTTGGCGATCCACCAGTTGCCGCCGTAGATGTCCTGGTCCTTGTAGCCGTCCTGGAGGAACACGCGCAGCGGCTTCGGCTCGGTCTTGCGGATGAGCGTGGGGAACACGTCGGCGCCGCGCAGGCCCACGTAGGTGCCGATGGTGCTGAAGACACGGCGGAACTGGTCGGGCCGTTCCCATGCCGCGTTGAAGGCGGCGATCGCGCCGCTGCTCGACCCGGCGATGGCGCGTCCGTCCGCGGACGTGGTGATGAGGTAGCGCGAGGTGACCTCGGGCAGCAACTCCTCGACGAGGAAGCGCGCGTAGGCGTCGCCGAGACCGTCGTACTCGTAGCTGCGGTTGTACCGGGGCAGCGCGTTGGTGCCGAGGGTCGACGGGACGACGCCCGGGTTCACGAAGACGCCGATGGTCACCGGCATCTCGCCCTTGGCGATGAGGTTGTCGAACACGACGGGCACGCGCCATTGGCCGGTGGGCGAGAGGTAGCCGCCGCCGTCCTGGAAGACCATCAGCGCGGCGGGCTTGTCGCCGGTGTACTGGCGGGGCACGTAGATCCAATAGTCGCGGCTGGTGCCGGGGAAGACCGAGTTGGTGCCGGCATTGAAGGCCTGCTGCAGCACGAAGCCGCGCGGCACGGCGGGATCCACCTGCGAATCGGGGCCGAGGACATAGTCGTTGTCCTCCGCCGCGGCGCGGAAGGCCGCGAGACCGAGGGCGACGAATGCCGACAAAAGAGACCGGCGGATGCTGCGAGGAACCATGTGTCGAGGGAACCAAAGCCGCCATGGCCGGAGCAACAGGTTAAAGCCCGGGAGTGGAACGGCACCGGATCCCGGTCGAAGGCGACGGAGAGTGCCCCCACGTCACAGCCGGAACACGCTGGTCATGATGACCTCCTTGGTCTTCCAGAGCAGCGTCATGGTGAGCGCCACCGGCGGTAGCGCGAGCACGACGACCAGCCACGCCTTGGCGAGCTCCATCGCCGACAGGATCCAGACGAGTGGTCCCTGCGGTTCCGGCAGGCGCGTCAGCAGCACGTACGCGGCGAAGAGGATCCCCTGGGTCACGACGAGCGTGCCGTTGAGCCGGGCGAAGAAGCGCGTCTCCACCCGGAGCGCCTCGTCCGGCAGCATGGCGGCGAGGCGCACGAGCAGATGGTTCAGCGCGAGCAGGAACACCAAACCGGCGACGAGCAGCAGCACCATGCTGTGCGCGAAGAACGGTTCCTCCGGCCGGCGGCCCCACCACACCGTGAACGGCGCGAGCGCGAGCAGGAGCATCGCCGACAACCGTGCCCGCTCGACGGCGGCGGCCCAGATCCGCTCCTGGGGCTGGAACCGGCCGAACTGGTGGACGCCGTAGAGCACCAGCGCGCTGGCGGCGAGCACCGGACCGAAGCCGACCGGGTTCCACGAATCCTCCAGCGCCGCCTTGGCGTCGAAGAGCAGCATGGCCGGCAACCCCCAGAACACGGCCGACAATCCGCGCACGACGCGGGCCAGGGCCGGGATGACGGCCGGCGGAGTCACCCGAGCGTGAGGTAGGTGTAGTCCTTCAGCCCGCGCTCGTAGTCGTCGAGCAGGCGCATGGCCTCGCTGGGCTTCAGGCGGTCGGACTTGATCGCGGCGTCGACCTGGGCCTTCATCTGGCGCTGCAGCTCCTTCTCGTCGTACTGCACGGCGCTGAGGCACTGGATGATGGTGTTGCCCTCGATGACCTCCTCGACGTAGTAGCCGGCCGGTTCGTCGGGCTCCAGGAACACGTGCAGCTCGTTCACGCGGCCGAAGAGGTTGTGCAGGTCGCCCATGATGTCCTGGTAGGCGCCCATCAGGAAGAAGCCGAGGTGGTACGGCTCGGCCCCGTGGCCGTTCTGCTTGAGCGTGTGGAGCGGGAGCGTGTCGCGGACGTCGCGCAGGTCGATGAACTTGTTGATCGCGCCGTCGGAATCGCAGGTGATGTCCACCAGCGTGCATTCCTGCGTGGGCCGTTCGTCGAGCCGGCTGACGGGCATGATGGGGAACAGCTGGCCCAGCGCCCAGTGGTCGAGCAGCGACTGGAAGACCGAGAAATTGCAGAGGTACTGGTCGCCGAGCGAATCCTCGAGCTTGCGGATCTCCTCGGGGATGTAGGCCTGTCCCTTGAAGCTGGCGACCACGGCGAGGCTGATCTCCCAGTAGAGGGTCTCGATCTTGGCCTTCGCGGGCAGCTCGATCAGGCCGAGCGTGAACATGTTGTGGGCGTCCTCCTTGCGCTCCAGCGCGTCGTGGTAGGCCTCCAGCTTGTTCAGGCGCGCCAGGTTCTTGCGGATGTCGAGCAGCTCCTTCACCAGCGGATGCTCGCCCTCGCCGTTCTCGCCGAAGGTGAACTGCGGCACCACCGGCGACTTGTGGATGGCGCCGAAGACCTCGACCAGCAGCACGCTGTGGTGCGCCACCAGCGCGCGGCCGGACTCGCTGACGATATCGGGATGCGACACGCCCTCGGCGTTGCAGACGTCGGCGAGGTAATAGACGATGTCGTTTGTGTACTCCTGCAGCGTGTAGTTGATCGAGCTGTCGAACGCGCTGCGCGAGCCGTCGTAGTCGACGCCGAGGCCGCCGCCCACGTCCACGAACTCGATGTCGAAGCCCATCTTGCGCAGCTTGGCGTAGAAGCGCGCCGCCTCCTGCACGGCCTTCTTCACCGTGAGGATGTCCGGCACCTGCGAACCGATGTGGAAGTGCAGCAGCTTGAAGCAGTGCCCGAGGCCCTCGGAATCGAGCAGCTCGGTCGCCGCCAGTAGCTCCGCGGTGCTGAGGCCGAACTTCGCGTTCTCGCCGCCGCTCTCGGCCCACTTGCCGGCGCCCTTGCTGAGCAGCCGCGCGCGGATGCCGATCTGCGGCTCGACGCCGACCTGCTTGGACACGGTGATGATCTGGCGGAGCTCCTCGAGCTTCTCGACCACCATGATCACCTTCTTGCCGAGCTTGATCCCCTGGAGCGCGAGCTTGATGAACGCGGCGTCCTTGTAGCCGTTGCAGATGATCAACGAGCCGGGCTCGCTCTGGAGCGCCATGCCGATGAAGAGCTCCGGCTTGCTGCCGACCTCGAGGCCGAAGTTGTAGGCCTTGCCCGCGTCGAGGATCTCCTCCACGACCTCGCGCAGCTGGTTGACCTTGATGGGGAAGACGCCGCGGTAGATGCCCTTGTAGCCGAACTCGGCGATGCTCGCGCGGAACGCCTCGTTCAGCGCGGCGACGCGGTCGCGCAGGATGTCCTGGAACCGCACGAGCAGCGGGAACTTCAGCCCGCGGGACTTCGCCTCCTCGATCAGGTCGGTGAGGTCGACGCTCGCGCCCTTCTCGCGCAGCGGCTTGGCCACGACGTGGCCGTCGTCGTCGATGTCGAAATAGCCCGCGCCCCAACGGTCGATGTTGTAGGTCGTGCGGGCGGCGGCGATGTCCCACGCGCCATGGATGGCGGAGGGCGAAGCGGCGGTAGGTTCGCTCATTTCTGATTGGTCTGCGCGCGGACTGTAGGAACCGAGTCCGGAGATTCAAGGGAGCGCTTGTGAATCTTTGGGTCGGCCGCCCTTCCCGGCGGCTCCCGTGAAACTTGGTAACCAATCGCGCCGGCCGGCGTCTCCCCAGCCACAGCAACGTCCATCGCACCCCCGTCACCGCCACCACAAGCCACTGCCATGAAAACATCCCCTCGTCCTCTCTTCGCGGCCGGTCTCGCCGCGTTCCTCTCCCTCGGAACCTTGGT
>CANGMH010000030.1 GCA_947454005.1 Verrucomicrobiota bacterium | reverse complement strand
CGTCGCTCACGTCACTCGGATATCCCTTCCGTCCTGTCGGCATCCAAAGCTCTTCACCCATCCGCCTCCAATGATCCAGCCCAAAGTCCTTCCATCGCAAACCTTCCGCAAAATATCCGCCTCCTCAAAAGTCCATGACAGGCTCTAAGCATCCTCGGTCGTGCGATCGGCGCCGGTCTGCAGCCCGTTGCCGAAGGAGCCCGAACAATTTCCTGCAAGGAACCCGTCCGCGCCCCGCACGCCCCTTGAAGGGAATCGCCGCTTGACCCGTCGGACGGGGCGCAACGAACACTTCCTCCATGCATCCCCTCACGTCCCGTCTCGCGTCGGCCGCCGTAGCCGGCCTCGCCTTGGGCCCGATCTCCTTCGCGGCGCCCAAGCCCGTGCTGCACACGTTCGCCAAGCAGCAGCTCACCGACCAGTTCTGGAGCGAGGGCGCGGCCTTCGGTGATTTCAACCACGACGGCAAGCAGGACGTCGCCGCCGGGCCGTTCTGGTACGAGGGGCCGGCGTTCACCGTGCGCCACGAGTTCATGCCGGCGGACAAGGTGTCCAAGAGCAAGAAGAACGGGCAGGACGTCACCTTCCCCGGCTTCAAGGGCGCGCTCGGCAACGAGAACGAATACTCGGCCAACTTCATCGCCTTCTCCCACGACTTCAACGGCGACGGCTGGACCGACATCCTGGTCCTCGGCTTCCCGGGCGAGAACTCCTGGTGGTTCGAGAACCCGGGCAAAGGCGTCGCCGGCGTGACCCGCTGGAAACAGCACGTCGCGCTCGCGGTGACCGACAACGAATCACCGACCTTCACCGACCTCACCGGCGACGGGAAACCGGAGATCGTCTGCTCCTCCAACGGTTCCTACGGCTACGCCTCTCCCGATCCGGCGAACCCGTCGGCACCGTTCCGCTGGCATCCGGTGTCGCCGAACAACAAGTACCACAAGTTCACCCACGGCCTGGGCGTGGGCGACGTCAACGGCGACGGCCGGATGGACCTCCTCGAGAAGGACGGCTGGTGGGAACAGCCGAAGTCGCTCGCGGGCGATCCGGTGTGGCAGCTGCACAAGTGGTCGTTCGGCACCGGCGGCGCGCAGATGTTCGCCTACGACGTGGACGGCGACGGACTGAACGACGTGATCACCAGCCTCTCCGCCCACGGATACGGCCTGTCGTGGTTCCAGCAGCAGCGGACCGCCGGGGAGATCACGTTCAAGGAGCACACCTTCATGAACAAGGAGCCGGGCGAGAACCGCTACGGCGTCCACTTCAGCCAGCTGCACGCGATCGACCTCGTCGACATGGACGGCGACGGCCTCAAGGACATCGTCACCGGCAAGCGCTTCTGGGCCCACGGCCCGGCCGGCGATCCCGAGCCCAACGCCTCGCCGGTGCTCTACTGGTTCGGGCTCCGCCGCAACGCCGACAAGACGGTGGACTGGGTGCCGCATCTCATCGACGACCTGAGCGGCACCGGTACCCAGGTGATGGCGCGCGACCACAACGGCGACGGCTTGCCCGACGTCCTGGTGGGCAACAAGCACGGCGTCTACGTCTTCACCCATCACGCGAAGGCCGTGACCAAGGCCGAGTGGGAAGCCGCCCAGCCGAAGCCGGTGGCGCCTTGAAGCGGCCGGATCGGTCGCCGTCCGCCGGAGCTCGCGGAGACGCGGGCTCCGGTGTCGGCATCACTTCATCCAGCCGGTCGCCTGGTCGAAGAGATACTTCACGTTGAGCGACACGATGATCCCGGCGGTGGTCCAGGCGAGGACCTTCACCCAGACCGGGTTGACGAACTCTCCCATTTTCTGACGGCTGCTCGTGAAGAGGATCAGCGGGATCACGGCGAAGGAGAGCTGCAGGCTCAGCACCACCTGGCTGAAGACCAGAAGATCGTTGGTGCCCTTCTCGCCGTAGAGCGCGGTGACGATGACGGCGGGCACGATGGCGATGAGCCGGGTGATGAGCCTCCGCAGCCACGGGCTCAGACGGATGTCGAGGAAGCCCTCCATCACGATCTGTCCGGCGAGCGTGCCGGTCAGCGTGGAGTTCTGCCCGGAAGCGAGCAGCGCGACCGCGAACAACGTGCTCGCGAGACCGACGCCGAGGACGGGCGAGAGCAGCTTATGGGCGTCCTGGATCTCGGCGACCTTGTGCTCGGTGCCGTGGAAGGTCGCGGCGGCGACGATCAGGATGGAGGCGTTGATGAAGAGCGCGAACATCAGCGCCAAGGTCGAATCGATCGTCGCGAACTTGATCGCCTCGCGGCGGCCTTCGGAGGTCGGCTCGTACTTGCGCGTCTGCACGATGCTGGAGTGCAGGTAGAGATTGTGCGGCATCACCGTCGCGCCGAGGATCCCGATGGCGAGGTAGAGCATCTCCGGGTTGCGGACCACCTCGGATCTCGGGATGAACCCGCCGAGGACGGCCATGACATCAGGTCGCGAGAAGATGATCTCGGCGAAGAAGCAACCGCCGATGGTGAGGATGAGCGTGACGACCAGCGCCTCGATGTACCGGAAGCCGCGGTTCTGCAGATACATCACCGCGAGCACGTCGAGCGCCGTGATGCACACGCCCCAGACGAGCGGGATCTTGAAGAGCAGGTTCAACGCGATCGCCGAACCGATCACCTCCGCCAGGTCGCAGGCGCAGATGGCGACCTCGCACATCAGCCAGAGCACCATGGCGACCGGCTTGGAATAGTGGTCGCGGCAGGCTTGCGCGAGGTCGCGGCCGGTGACGATCCCCAGCTTCGCGCATAGCGATTGGAGCAGGATCGCCATCAGGTTCGAGATGAGGATGACGCTGAGCAGCGTGTAGCCGAACTGTGATCCGCCGGCGAGGTCGGTGGCCCAGTTGCCCGGGTCCATGTAGCCGACCGCGACGAGGTAACCGGGGCCGGAGAAGGCCATCAGCTTGCGCCAGAACCCCGCTTTCCCGGGCACGGCCACGGTGCCGTTGACCTCGGCGAGGCTCTTCTGCGGCGATGCCCGCCGCCAACCTGGGTCGGCGATCGGGGCGGGGCTGGAGGTGTCGTTCATCAAAAGGTGAGGCTGGAGCGCATGCCGAGCACGACGGCGTCCGGCGTCGCGGCCGAGGACCCGGGATGCAGCACGACCAGGACGCCGGGCTGGAGGGACCACCAGGGGCGGAGCTGGGCGCGGTAGGCGATCTCGACGACCGTCTCGTGGTCCGATAGCACCGCGGTCCCCGTGAGGACCTGCGCGCCACGGAGCTCGCCGCTCGCCTGCGCGTGGATGAACCCGATGCCGAACGTGTCGTCGTCCCGGCCCGGCAGCAGGCCGTGGTAGTTCAGCCCGCCGTCGACCACGACATCGTAGCGGCTGCGGTCGCCCGGCGAGGTCCCGGCCCTCGCGAAGACGCCCAATCCTTGCGGACTGCTCTCCGGAGCACCGCTCTCCCGCCAGACGAGCTGTTCGCCGACGAGGTAGAGGCCGTGGTTCCCTCCGTGCGGCACGAGCGTCCCATGATCGGCGAAATCGCCGGTGTGCCGCCAGATGCCGGCCTTCAACGATCCCGGATGCGCCCCGGGCCCCGCCCCGCGCTGCCAGTGCCAGTCGAGTTCCCCGAACGCCAAGAGGCCTTGGGTGCCGGTCAGCCGGAAGTGCGTGCCGTGCCGGTCCACCGCGGGGTCGCCGGCCGGATCGTCGTAGCTGTCGCCGTCGAAGACCGCCGTCCGCACGGTGAAGGCCGGGGACAGGTCGACCTTGAGCCGGGCACCGAGGACGCCGACGGGATAGGCCGGGCCGTTGTTGCGCACGGCGGCGCCGATGAACGCCGGCCACCCGAAATCGCCATGGATGAACAACGTCGAGTAGGTGCTGGTCGCGATCTCGCCGTCCACGACCTGCTGCCCGACGCGGAGCGCCGCGCGGTCCGCGAAGGCATGTTGCTCGATCCAGAGGTCGTAGAGCCGGACCGTCCCGTGTCCCTCGATGTTCGAGAGACCGAGGTCGTCGCCGACCCGGGCGCGCAGGCTGTCTCCGTGCACCCACAGCGAACTCGCGCGGAACGTCGCGCCGGGCCAGATGCCGCCGGTGAGCGGTCCGAGGTCCAGGTCGATCCCGGTGTCGAGAAGGCCCCGGTAGGACGTCCCGCCGTGGCGTCCGCCCCGGACCACCGAGAGCGTCTCGCCGATGTAGCCGGCGCTGATGTGGAAGCCCCGGTCGACGAGCCGCGAGCGCGTGCCGCCCCAGTCGCCGGTCAGATGGTCGCCCTCGCGTCCGGTCTCGACGAGCGGGTCGCGGGACGACCCCGGGTCGATCTCGACCGACGGCCCGGACGCCAGCGCCGCCGCGGCCGAGGTCGCGGCGACCGCCAGCGCGGCGACGGCGCGTCTCCGTCGCCTCGGCGGGAAATCTGCTGCGCCTGTGTCTCGGGTCGGGCCCATCGCGGCGCAGACTGTCCGGCCGGGAGTATCTCGTCAAAGAGAATGTTTTTGGCCTAAAACAAAACGTGGACCCGCAACCTTCGCTTGGCGGCCGCCGGCGCGGCTGGTACGAAAGGCGGGTGCCGACCGCCGCCAAGCTGCGCGCCCGCGCCGCGCGCCGCTCCGAGTCCACCGAGGACCATCTGGAGCGCATCCACGACCTGGTGGAGGCGAAGGGCTACGCCCGTGTGACGGACATCGCGGAGGCGCTGGGCCTGACGCGGTCGACGGTGTCGAACATGGTCCGCCGGCTCGCGGCCCGGGGGTTCGTGAACTACGAGCGCTACCGGGGGTTCACCCTCACGGCGGAGGGGCGCGCGGTCGCCCGGCACATCAAGGAGCGGCACCACACGCTGACCGAGCTGCTCGGGCAGCTGGGCCTCGAGGCCGACACCATCGCGGCCGATGTCGAGGACATCGAGCACCACCTGAACCCGGCGACCTTGGCGGCCTTCGCCTCGCTCGTGGATTTCTGGCGCGCGCGGCCCGAGCAGTTGCGCGAGTTCCTCAAGTTCCACCGGCGGACGCAGCACCGTTGAACAGCGGCGTCGCCGTCGCCGTCGGAATGTCGTTCCAAGCGGTGCCCAAAAGGTTTTGACCGCCCGGAGGGAGGGCCATAAACAGGGCGCGCGCGTTGGAGTTCTCCTGATGACCGACCACAAATGAATCTGCCCATCGGGCTTCTTTTCGCCGCCGAAGGCGGTATGAAGCTCACCTATGTCTGGGAGAAAGCCACTCCCGAGGCCAAAGTCATCATCTTTGTCCTCGGGGTCTTCTCCATCTTCGCCTGGTCGGTGATGGCCTCCAAAGCCGTGCAGATGCGTCGGGCGAAGCGGCTGAACCACTACTTCGATTCCGAGTTCCGCGGCCAAGCCGCGGTATTCGGGATCTTCGACCGCCGCCTGCCGGTCGACGGCTGTCCTCTTTTCGCGGTGTACCAGGACGGCTGCACGGATCTGGACGCCCGGCTGCGTCAACCGGACGGCTCCCGCAAGCTGAACGCCTCCGTCAAGACCATGGAGCATGTGAAGCGCTCGCTGGAGGGCGCCGTCTCCCGCGAGGCCCTGAAGCTGGAGTCGGGCCTCGTCCTGCTCGCCGCCGCCGTCAGCGGCGCGCCGTTCCTCGGGCTCTTGGGCACCGTGTGGGGCGTGATGGACGCTTTCGGCGGCGTGGCGATGGCCGCCCAGGCGGGAAACCGCGCCGACCTCGGGGCGATGGCGCCCGGCGTGGCCGCGGCGCTCGTCACCACGGTCGCCGGCCTCCTCGTGGCCATCCCTTCGATGTTCGGCTACAACTGGATGGTCCACAATCTCCGCGTGCTCACGGTCGAGCTCGACAACTTCGCGCAGAGCCTCGCCTCCCGCATGGAGACCGAGTTCCTCAAGGACGAGGCGTGATCGCATGTCTGATCCCGTTCCAGCATCGCCCGCACCTGCCGGCGGCCCGGGGCACGGCAAGGGCGTGCTCTGCGTCAAGTGCGAGCATCTCAACCCGTCCGGCTTGGACCGGTGCGAGACGTGTGATGCCCACCTGTTCGTCGTCTGCTCGCGTTGCGGCCACCGGAACGGCCGGGTGCTCTCCCGTTGCGCAGGCTGCCGGGGCAAGCTGCACCGTTCCATCCGCGAACGGTGGAAGGGTGGTTCGGAGGTCCAGCCGGTGAACCTGCTCTATTTCGGCCTCGGCATCCTCGGCATCGCCCTCATGGCCGCTTTCTTCCTGTGGCTCGCCGATATCCGGTTGCCTCGTCTCTGGTGACCCGCCCACGCCATGCGCCGTTTCTCTTCCCGCAACCAGCTCGTCACGTTGAGCGAGATCAACGTCACCCCGTTGCTCGACCTGGCGTTCGTGCTGCTGATCATCTTCATCATCACCACGCCGCTGCTCGAGCAGAGCCTCAGCCTCAAGCTGCCCAACGGCGGCGAGGCCAAACAGACCGCCAATCCCGGCGACGTCGTGACCGTCGAGTCCACGGGGACCGGCGAGTTCCGGTTCAAGGGCCGTCGGGTCCAGGGCGAACGCGATCTGGAGCCGTTGCTCGTCGCCGCCTACCGGGCGAACCCGAAGCTCGTCGTCCGCATCCGGGTGGACCGCGCGGCCCCGGCCCAGGCTTTCGTGACCATCCTCGACATCTGCCGACGGAACGGGATCACGCGCTTCGATTTCGCCACCGAGGCGGCGAACCGCCGTTGATCCGCCATGGGCCGGGTGCAACAACGCTGTCTGCTCGCCTCCGTGGCCTTCCACGCCGCGTTGCTGGCGCTGCTCGTGTTCGCCCCGGCGTTCACGCCCGAGAGCCCGGCGTTGCCCGTCCTCACGCTCATCCCCACCGACCTGAAACTGACCGACGGCGACAAGATTGGCGGAGGGAACCCGGACGCGCGCCCGCCGTCCGCGGGTCCGAAGGCCGCCGCCCAAGCCGAGCCACCGAGCCTTCCTGAGCCCAAGCCGGAACCCAAGCCGGAACCCAAGCCGGAGCCTGCCAAACCGTTGCCGAAGGCCGAACCGAAACCTCCGGAGCCCAAGGCAGAACCCAAGGCCGAGCCGAAAGCCGAACCGAAGACCCGGAAACCGGTCCAAGTCGCCGAAGAGCCGGTCCATCAGAAGCCGCCGGTGCCCTCTCAAGACATCGATCCGGCCCTCCGGACCAAGCCGCTCAAGAAGCCGCTCAAATCGGCCAGCGACATCAAGCTGGCGGACACCGCGAAGAAGCGTGACAAGCGCGAGAAGGAGGAACTGGAGGCCCAGCGCAAAGCTGCGAAGGCCGCCGCGGATGCGGAGGCGGCCGAGACGGCGGAACGCGAGGCCGCGGCCGAACGGCGCCGTGTCCGAGCCGCGCAGGTCGCCGCGCTCAACGCCGACCGGCAGCGCATGGCGGATTCCATCAGCGGCGCGGCCGCGACGGTGGGCAAGAACCTCGCCGGCAGCGCCAAGGTCGAGATGCCCGGCCCGGGCGGACAAGCCTATGCGCCGTACGGCTCGTATCTCGGCGCCTTCTACAAGGAGCGCTGGCGCAAGCCTTCCTCGATCTCGGCGCGCTCGGCCTACGTGGGCGTGGAGATCGACGTCGCGCGCGACGGGCGGGTGGTCGACATGCGGTTGGAGGAGAAGTCCGGCCACCGCGCGCTCGACGATTCGGTCCGCGACGTGATCCAACGCTACAAGCAGCTCCGGCCCCTGCCCGACGGCACCACGGACGCCAAGCGCACTTTCCGCATCAAATTCACTCTCGAAGCCGATTCCAACTCATGAAGCTACCGTCCCTCCTCCAGGCGATGGCGATCTGCGCCACCGTCCTGCCCGCGTTCGCCGCGGGATTCGACGCTGAGATCAGCGGCCAGGCCGCCAAGTCCATCCCCATCGCGCTCACCGGCTACACCGGGGAGGCGGCCCAGGTCCTGAAGTTCGACCTCGAGGTCCTCGGATTCGATGTCGTGCCGGCCGCCAAGGCCCAGTTCGAGCTCAAGGCCGGCTCCGGCGCCGAGGTCCAGGGCACATTGGTCGACACCGGCAACCAGCACCCGCTCTTCGCCCGGTCCTATCCCGGCGGAAGCGTCCGCTCGCAGGCCCACACGCTGTCGGACGACGTGGTCAAGGCCGTCACGGGCAACACCGGCATCGCGAGGACCAAGATCGCCTACAAGGCCGATCTCGGCGGCGCGAAAGAGGTCTACGTGAGCGATTACGACGGGGCGAACGCCTTCCGCGCCACCGAGGACCGCTCGATCACCGCATCCCCCGCATGGGTGCCCGGACGCCTGGCGCTGCTCTACACGAGCTACAAAGGCGGCAAGCCGGACGTCTATTCCCATGACCTCGGCACCGGCGCGCGCTCCCGCGTCTTCGGGTTCAACGGACTCAACACCAGCGCGACCGTCTCGCCGGACGGCACGCGGATCGCGGTGGTGCTCAGCAAATCCGGCAGCCCCGATCTCTGGGTGTCCAACATCGACGGGACCGGCCTCCGCCAACTGACCACGACGAAAGAACCGGAATCCTCGCCCTGCTGGTCGCCGGATTCCAAGACGATCTGCTTCGTCTCGAACCGGGACGGCAAGGCCGCGCTCTACACCATCTCCGCCGGCGGCGGCGAGATGCGCAAGCTCTCGACCGGAGGCATCCTGAACTGCACCGAGCCCGATTGGTCGCCCGACGGGAAGTGGATCGCGTTCACGCGGGCGGCGGGGGAGTTCACCTTGTACGTCGTGCCCGCGGGTGGCGGCGATGCGACCGCGATCACCGCGGGCGAGGACCCGTCCTGGGCCCGGAATTCGCGCACGATCGTGTTCACGCGCGGCCGCGACCGCGCTCGCCGGCTGTCGCTGCTTGACGTGCCCACGCGCCGA
The DNA here is from genome assembly GCA_947454005.1 of Verrucomicrobiota bacterium. GTDB lineage: Bacteria > Verrucomicrobiota > Verrucomicrobiia > Limisphaerales > UBA9464 > CAIVQB01. The sequence goes on along the minus strand of CANGMH010000030.1, from coordinate 12,689 downwards.
GTAAAAGATGTCAACCGAATTTCGGGAAGTTGCTCCCAGCCCAGTTGGGCCAGATAACCGCCCCCGACCGCAGGAATCCCTATGAATTGTCTGACCAAGCTCGGTCTCATCGCGCTGCTCGCCGTCGTGGCGATCGGTTCCGGTTGCGCCAAGAAGCCCAAGAACATCACGCCGATCCCCAACGGCTACAACGGCTCCGCTGCGCCCGGCAGCGACGTTTCCCAAGGCGGTGCGCTCCGCGGCGGTGCCGGCGCCGGCCCCGGCAACGGCGGACGGTTCACCCAGCCCACTGACACCGCTCCGCGCGACCTGGGTGTCGATCCGAGCAAAGCGGCCGGATCCAACGAGCTGCCCAGCGGCAACCTGCGCGACGGCAAGATCGAGGACCGCGAGACCTTCAAGGGCAACACGGTCTATTTCGAGTACGACAAATCGTCCATCAAGAGCTCCGAGCTGGCCAAGATCGCCGCGGTCGCCGAGCACCTCAAATCCCATGCCGACGCTTCATTGGCCGTCGAGGGCCATTGCGATGAGCGCGGCACCGAGGAGTACAACCGGTCGCTCAGCGAGCGCCGCGCGCTCTCCATCCGCGAGCGTTTGGTGAACTTGGGCGTGTCCGCCAGCCGGGTCACCACCGAGGCTTTCGGCGAGGACAAACCGGCCGACCTCGGCCACGACGAGTCCGCTTGGTCCAAGAACCGCCGCGGTGAGTTCATCCTCTTGGTGCCGCCCAGCCTCAAGTAGGCCCGGGTCCACGATTCTCGGAGCCCCGCCGGTTCGGCGGGGCTTTTTCGTCTCCGAGGCCTGCGCGCCGAGGATCGGGCTGAATGTTTTGCCGCTTTACCGGTCGGACCCCTCGCCCTAGGTTGGCCCGTCCGCTGAATCCGCCATGAATCTTCCGTTGCTCGCCATGCTCGGTCCGACCGAGATCCTGATCATCGCCATCGTCGTGGTCGTCCTTTTCGGGGCGCGCAAGATCCCCGAGCTCATGAAGGGCGTCGGCACCGGGATCAAGGAGTTCAAGAAAGCGTCCAAAGACGACCACGAGTGACCGCAACCGCATCCATACCCGCCATGCAGACCCCTCTCCTCGCTTTCCTCGGGCCGACCGAGATCCTCGTCATCTCGGTCGTGGTCCTGATCCTCTTCGGTGCCAAGAAGGTCCCTGAATTGATGAAGGGGGTCGGCACCGGCATCAAGGAGTTCAAGAAAGCCTCCCGCGACGTGCAGGACGAGCTTCAACGCGCCGTGGACGAGCCGTCGACGCCCGCTCCCGTCCCCACGCCGAAGAAGCCGACCGAGACCGTCTCGCAGTCGGGCGATGCCCACGTCTGACCGGTCGGATCTTCTGGCATGGCTGATGAGCTGGAGGTGATGCCGCCTGATTCCGCCGACGCGGAGGAGGGGGGAGGACCGGTCAAGAGCTTCCTCGATCATCTCGAGGACCTCCGCTGGACGTTCATCAAGTGCGCCGCGGCGATCCTCATCGGCGTGATCGTCTGCCTGAGCGCGTGCGACCGGATCACGCATGTCCTGCTCTGGCCGTTGAAGAAAGCGCAGCAGATGCGCACCTCGGCCGAACCGCAGGTGGCGTTGACCTTGGGGACCAATCTTTTGGCGAAGTTCGCCGCGAAAGAGTTCCCGGTCGAAGGCATCGCGACCAACAAGGACACGTTCTACCGCGTCGCGCCGGTCACGGTCGGCACCAACACGTTCTTGGCGATCGTCCCCGACCCGACGCCTCCTCTTTCGGCGACCTACGCGATGCAGATGGATATCGCGATCCTCGGGCCGGGCGAGGCGTTCACCGTCGCGGTCCAGGTCGCCATCTACGGCGGTCTCACGGTCAGCGCGCCGTTCTTCATCTTCTTCCTCGGGCAGTTCATCCTTCCGGCGCTGCACGTCCACGAGAAGCGGTTCCTCTACCAGGTGTCCGGGTTCGCGTCGTTCCTGTTCTTGGCCGGCGTGGCTTTCTGTTACTTCGTGATGATGATCGTCACGCTCAGCACGACCGTGCTGTTCGCGAACTGGCTCGGGTTCCGTTCCGACACGTGGAGGGCGTCGGAGTACATCAGTTTCATGTGCTGGTTCCTGCTCGGCATGGGCCTCAGCTTCGAGCTGCCGCTGGTGTTGCTCACTTTGGTGAAGATCGGCCTGCTGGACGCGGCGAAGCTCTCCAAGTTCCGCATGTACTGGGTCGTCGCCGGCCTCGCCATCGCCGGTTTCGTCACGCCGGACGGCAACCCGTTCACGATGGTGCTGATGTTCCTGCCGCTCCACGTGCTCTACGAGATCAGCGTGTTCATCGCCTGGTGGTGGGAGCGCAAGGAGCGCAAGGCCGCGGCGATCGGCTGACGTCAGCGGACAGGAGGGCCCTCCATCCGCGGGAGGCCTTCCGCGGAGGCCCGGGTCAGCGGCCGCGATGATGGGCGACGACGATGACCGGGATACCGGACGGAATCGACCGATGCGCGACCGGGATGACCGATGTTGGATTCTCCACCGTCGCGAAGGATCAGACCGGTTTCCCGTAGGTCGGATCCGTGGCCGTCATCATCGGGATCGGCGGCCAGATGGCAGCCGGCTGGATCGTCGATCAAGAACCGCTTCCGGCTTCGTGGTCGAAGGCGGCCCCGAGGCGGTGAGGCACGTCTCTTCGGCCGTGGTGTTCGTCCACACCGGTAAGCGTCGGTGGGTCGACCTCGTGGAGGTCGTTCCGCGTCACGGCTCCTTGTAGCCGAGAAGCTGACGCTGCTTGATCATCTCGGCGACCTGGGACGGGACGGAATCTTCCCAGCCCGGCAGGCCGGTCTGGATCTTCCAGAGCACGTCGCGGCTGAGGATGTCCAAGTTGGCCTCGTTGATGTCGCGCATCCCCTGGATGTAGAGGTTCTGGGAAAGGTAGCTGTAGAGGTGCTGCAGGTGCGGCGCCACCCGGAGGTTCCCCGCGGTGATGATCGCGCCCGACGTGGGGTCCTTGTAGGGATAGATGTAGAGCTTGAGCGAGTTGCGGAAGAGACGTCCGAACGACTCGAGGATCCCGCCGTCGAGTTCCGCGTAGTATTTCTCGTCGAAGAGCTCCTTGAGCGTGGGCACGCCCATCACCACGCCGACCGGGAGCTTGGTGTAGCGGGCCATGTATCCGGCCAGCCGGAAGAACTCGCCGTAGTTGGTGATCAGCACCGGATGGCCCAGCGTGCCGAGCAGGTCGGCGCGGTCGAGGAAGTCGCGATGGTTGATCTTGCCCTCGACGTTCAGGTTCTTGAGGGTCATCTCCATCACGACCAGCACGTCCTTGCCCGTGACATCGGGTTCTTGGACGAACTGCGCGCGGGCGTAGCGCACCATGTCCAAGGTGACCTTGGTCGGGGGCCGGAAACTTCCGCGCTCGATGAGGACCGGCCGTTTGTAGAGCTGCTCGGCGGGTTGGACGATCTCGCCGTCCGGCGTGAACATCGCGGCGTTCGTCAGGCCGCGCTCGACGAGCTGCAGGCTGATGAGGCGGTTGTCGACCTTCTCGAACGCCGGTCCCTCGAACTGGATCACATCGACCTCGATGCGGGCGATGGACAGATTATCGATGAGCCCCAAGAGCACCTCCTCCGTGTCGCCGCCCGTGTAGAGCGCCGCATGGATGAGGTTGACGCCGAGGATGCCGAGCGCCTCCTGCTGCTGGAGGTTCTCCCGGTCCCACATGCGGACGTGCATGAGGATGTCGCTCGAGGGACCGCCGGGTTCGGTCTGGAAACGGATGCCCATCCAGCCGTGGGTCTCGTCGCGACGGCTGTAGCTCTTGGCGGTGACCGTGTCGGCGAAGACGAAGAACTTGGTGGTCGCCCCGCGTTGGACGGCCAGCCGTTCGACGATGAGCATGTACTCCCGCTCCAGCATCGCGAGCAGGCGGGCCTTGCTCACATACCGTTCGTTGTGGCCGTAGATCGCATCGCTCACGACCATGTCGTAGGCGGAGATGCTCTTGGCGATCGTCCCGCTCGCGCCGCCGACCCGGAAGAACCACCGTGCGACCTCTTGCCCGGCCCCGATCTCGGCGAAGACACCATATTTCCCGGGGTCGAGGTTGATCTGAAGGGCCTTTTGGTGGGTGTCCAAGCGGTCGCTCATGGCAGAGGCAGTCAACCACGGACCAGACTTCGCAACCAGCTTGAACACGTGACGTTCCCGAAGCGGCCGCTGGTCCGGCGCGAACCGGCAAAAAAACAACCCGCGACCTCGGCCGGTGAAGACCATGGTCGCGGGAGACAAAAACCCGGGCGGCAGTCAGAGGATGACCGTCCGCCCGGGGGAATATTCAGAATCAGTTCTGTAGGACTTAGTGGGATATCCGTGCGCGATGAACAACGCCGTGCACGAAACTTGGTGGGCAGAGAAAGAACAAAACAAACTTCTGCCCGAAAACTTCAGTCCCTTCGTTTCCGAAGTGGGCGGAAACTAGTGTGGCGGGCTCGGCTGTCAATACCTGCCATCAACTAATTTTCGCTCTCGTCGCTGCAAAGAACATCTTTCGTATAGCAGCTACGACGCCGATCCGGGGACTTTGTTCAAAGCGGGATGCAGTTTTTTCGCGGAAGGTTCGGCTGGGTCGCGAAACGCGTTGCGCCCCGTCGCCGAGGCCCTTACGCAACGGGTGTGAACGATCCTGTCCGTCCTTCCTCCCGGTCCGCACGTCCCTTCAGGACGGACCGTCCGATGCGCCATCATGCGCAGCCCTTGCGTCCGCCCGCGCCCCCCAAGCTCCCGCCCGAGGGGAGCGAGAACTGGCCCAAGCCATGGGCCCAGATGCGGACGTTCAGCTATCAGCCTTCGGTCTATCCCGCGATGCTGGGGGACGTCTCGGCGGACGCGCGACCGGGCGATCTGGTCCACGTGTTCGACAAGAACGGCCGGCCGTTCGGCGCGGGCCTCATCAACATCGGCGCCCGGGTGCCCCTGCGGGTCATCCACCACGGCGACCAACCGGTCGATGAATCCATCTTCACCGTGCTGCTCCATCGCGCGATCGACCTGCGGCTCGGGGCGCTCGACCTTCCGTCCAAGACCGATGCCTTCCGGGTCATCAACTCGGATGCGGACGGATTGAGCGGCCTCATCGTGGACCGGTTCGGCGACGTCCTGAGCGTGCAGGTGCACTGTCTCGGCATGTGGCGGCGTCTGCCGGAGCTCCTGGCCCCGCTCCACGCGCGCTTGGGCACGGTGCGCACGGTGATCGAGGTGGATCCGGGCGTTGCCGGAAACGAGCGCATCCACGTCCAAGAACACCGGTCGGATCCCGTGCGGTCGGTCAAGATCCGCGAGCACGGCATCCGTTACGAGGTCGATTTCGAGGCCGGTCACAAGACCGGGTTCTTCTGCGACCAGCGAGAGAACCGCCGCCGCCTGGCCAAATGGACGAAGGACAAGCGCGTTCTGGACCTGTGCTGCTACACCGGCGGGTTCGCGCTCGCGGCCAAGGTGCTCGGCGGCGCGGCCGAGGTGACCGCCGTGGACCTCGACGAAAAGGCGATCGCTTCCGCGAAGCGCAACGCGAACCTCAACCAAGCGCGCGTGGAATGGGTCCACTGCGATGCCTATCCCTACGCCCGCCAGATGCGGAAGGACGGGAAGAAGTTCGACGTGGTCGTCCTCGATCCGCCCAAGCTCATCATGGGCCGCGATGAGCTGGAGCAGCAGGAGGGCATGGAGAAATACGAGGACCTCAACAGTCTCGGCATCGTCATCACCGAACCGGGCGGACTCCTGGTGACCTGTTCCTGTTCCGGGCAGCTGAGCGCCGAGGATTTCGAGCGGATGGCCATCCGCTCGGCGCACCGGGTGGGGCGCAAGCTGCAGTTCCTCGACCGCACCGGCGCGGGCGAGGACCATCCGGTGATGTCGAACTGCCCGGAGAGCCGCTATCTCAAGGTGCTCTGGGCGCGGGTGTTCTGATGACCGTCCTGGCCGGAACCTTTTTCCACCCGCCGATGCACTGCGTTCCTTCCCATCAAAAGGCCGCCCGCGCTCGTGGCCTGCTCCCGTTGGCGCTGGTCGCGATGGGGCTGGTCCCGTTGGCGGTGCCGGCGATCGGTGGACCCGTGGCGACCACCACCATCGCCGGCACGGGCGTGCGCGGATCCGGCGGCGACGGCGGAGCGGCCACGTCGGCCAAGTTGGACAACCCGTTCGGCGTCGTCCGCGGTCCGGACGGGGCAATCTGGTTCTGCGAGTACGACGGGCAGATCGTCCGGCGCATCGCCGCGGACGGCACGCTCTCGACGGTCGCGGGCTCGGGCCGGGCGGGCTATGCCGGTGATGGCGGGCCCGCCAAGGAAGCGATGTTCGACCAACCCCATGAGATCCGCTTCGATCGCGAGGGGAACCTTTTCGTGGCGGACATGAAGAACCACGCCGTCCGGCGCGTGGACGCCAAGACCCAGTTCGTCACCACGTTCGCCGGCATCGGGAAGCCGGGCTATTCCGGGGACGGGGGCCCGGCGGCCAGTGCTGCGTTGCGACAGCCGCACAGCATCCAGTTCAGTCCGGACGGCGACCTTTTCATCGCCGACATCGGCAACCACGCGGTCCGTCGCGTCGACCACAGGACCGGACGCATCTCGACCTTTGCCGGCACCGGCAGACCCGGACCGACACCCGACGGCGCAGCGATCGCGGGCACGCCGTTGAACGGGCCGCGGTCGATTGATTTCGACGCCGCCGGGGACCTCTGGCTCGCCACGCGCGAGGGCAACCAAGTGTTCCGGCTCGACAGGGCGAAGGGCGTCATCCGGCACGTCGCCGGGACCGGGGCCAAGGGTTTCGCCGGGAACGGCGGTCCGGCGAAAGACGCCACCTTCGCCGGGCCGAAAGGGATCAGTGTCGGTCCGGGCGGTGACGTCTATCTGGCGGACACCGAGAACCACGCCATCCGGAAGATCGACGTCTCCCGGGGGACGGTCGAACTCGTCGTCGGCGCCGGTGCGAAGGGCGACGGCCCGGATGGCGACCCGCTGGTTTGCCGGCTTGCCCGCCCGCACGGTGTCTTCGTCGACAAGGACGGGACGCTTTTCATCGGCGACAGCGAGAACCATCGGGTCCGCTCTGTCCGGCCGCGGTGACGACGTCCAGAGCTCGCCCGGCACCAACGACCATACGTCGGCATCGCGCGGTCGACCTCGGTCGTGGACGCGGGCGCGGAGCAGCTCTTCCCGGAGGGCTCGCCCTTTTCCGCGACCCGGATGCTCGGTCCGTTGGCGGGTCCGACGACGATCCCCGGTCGATGGGGACCCGGCGCTCCGGAGCCCGATTTTTCCGGGCGATCCGCGTGCGACCCCGGGCTATGCCGACGCGTCGGCCGGCAAGAACGGCCGGATGTTCGTCCCGCCGCCGGTGAGGGCGACGGCAGCGGACCGGGCCCGTCCTCGTCGGGGCTCACTTCGCCAGCTTCTCGGCGAGGAACTTCTCCAGTTTCACCGAATCGGCGGCGAAGAGGCGGATGCCCTCGCTGAGTTTCTCGGTGGCCATCTGGTCCTCGTTGTGGAGCCAGCGGAAGGACCGCTCGTCGAGCGTCACCTTCTCCAGCGAGGACGCCGCCGCCAGTGCCGGGGTCAGCTTCGGCGTGACGGTCCCTTCGGTGGATTGGAGCTCCTCCAAGAGCGACGGCGCGATGGTCAACAGGTCGCAGCCGGCGAGCTCGAGGATCTCCTCCTTGTTGCGGAAGCTGGCGCCCATGACCTCGGTCGCGTGGCCGAACTTCTTGTAGTAGCTGTAGATCTTGGTGACCGAGACGACCCCGGGATCCTCGGCCGGAGGGTACGATGTCTTGCCGGTGGACTTCTTGTGCCAGTCGAGGATGCGTCCGACGAACGGCGAGATGAGCTGCACGCCGGCCTCGGCGCAGGCGACGGCCTGGGCGAAGGAGAACAGCAGGGTCAGGTTGCAGCGGATGCCCTCCTTCTTCAGTTCGGCGGCGGTCTGGATGCCTTCCCAGGTCGACGCGAGCTTGATGAGCACGCGCTCCTTGGGGATGCCGGCCGCGGCGTACATGGCGATCAGCTGCCGTGCCTTGGCCAGGCTGGCGGCGGTGTCGAACGACAGGCGGGCGTCGACCTCGGTCGAGACGCGGTTCGGCACGATCTTGAGGATCTCCAGACCGAACGCGACGGCGAGCTTGTCCATCGCGAGGCCGAGCGCGGCGGATGCATCCGGCGCCTCGGCTTTGGCGTCGGCGACGGCCTTGTCCACGACCGAGGCGTACTCGGGCATCGTGCCGGCCTTGAGCAAGAGGCTGGGATTGGTGGTGGCGTCGCGCGGTTGGTACTTCCGGATGGAGGCGAAATCACCGGTGTCGGCGACGACGATGCTGGATTGCTTGAGCTGGGAGAGGAGGTCGGCCATGGCGTGTTCGGTCGGGGTTTTGTTTCGAGGTGTTTGTGCTCCGAGCTTGGGGTCGCCCCGGTATCGGTTCAACTGCCGATTCTGTCGCGCCGGCGGGACAACGGCCCGACGTTCTCACCCGTAAACCGTTTGACTCGCCCCGGCGCCGTCTTTAGCGTCCAAAAAAATAACTCCTATGTCAGAGCCCACTTCCCCGACCCCTCCGTCGCCCGAGACGGCCGCTGAGGCACCGAAGCCCGCGGAATCCGCCCAAAAGAAGCAGACGGTGCGCATCAGCCTGCCGCCGAAGCCCGCGGGCGGCCCGTCGATCAAGATCCCTGCGCCGGCCGCGGCTCCCGCCGGCGCCGCCCAGACCGCGGCTCCGGCCGCCGCTGCCGCTCCTGCTGCCGCCGCGGCTCCCGCCGCCAAGGCGGCTCCGGCTCCGGCCGCCGCTCCGGCTCCCAGCCGCCCGGCGGCCGCACCGGCCGCGCGCCCCGCCTCCGTGAGCATGCTCGACGTCGGCCTCGCGTTCGCGACCGTCCTCGTCGGCATCGCCATCGCGGTGATGATCTTCATCGAAGCCCCGAAAGGTTCCTGACCATGGCCGCCGCGAACATACTGACGGTCACCGGGGCCAATTTCGATGCCTCGGTCCTCAAGTCGAAGGTGCCCGTGCTCGTCGATTTCTGGGCGGAATGGTGCGGTCCCTGCCGCATGCTCGCCCCGTTGCTCGATGAGCTCGCCGGCGAGTACGACGGCAAGGCGTCCATCGGCAAGGTCAACGTGGACAACGAACAGGACCTCTCGGTCAAGTTCGGTATCTCCGGGATCCCGGCGCTCCTGCTCTTCAAGAACGGCGTGGTCGTGGCCCAGATGGTGGGCATGCGCTCGAAGAAAGACCTCAAGGCCGCGATCGACACCGCGATCGCCCGCTGATCCCGGCACCGACGAGCGGGGCTTTTCCCGCTTCCCCGAAACCGCCCGCGACGCAGGTCGCGGGCGGTCTTGTGTCCGGGTCACTCCGTCTCCAGGGCCTTGCCGCCGTTGACGAGGAAGAGCACGGCCATCCGGACCGCGAGGCCGTTGGTGACCTGTTCGAGGATGACCGATTGGGGTCCGTCGGCGATCTCGCCCTCGATCTCGACGCCGCGGTTGATCGGTCCGGGATGCATGATGAGCGCGTCGGGCTTGACCCATTTCATCCGCGCCTGGTTCAGCCCGAAGAGCGCGGTGTACTCGCCCAGGCTCGGGAACATCGTCACCCGCTGGCGTTCGTGCTGGATGCGCAGGAGGTTGACCACGTCGGCGTCGCGCAGGGCTTCTTCGAGGTCCCAGGTCACCCGGCAGCCGAACCGCTCGAAGACCTTGGGCACGAGCGTCGGCGGGCCGCAGAGGGTGACCTTCGCGCCGAGCTTGAGCAGCGCCCAGATGTTGGACCGGGCCACGCGGCTGTAGAGGATGTCCCCGAGGATGGTGACGTTCAGGCCGGCGACGCGGCCCTTGTGCTCGCGGATGGTGAAAGTGTCGAGCAGGCCTTGGGTGGGATGCTCGTGGGCGCCGTCGCCGGCGTTGATGATGTGGGCGCTGGCGAATCGGGCGAGGTAGTGGGGCGCGCCGCTGGCGCTGTGGCGGAGGATGATGATGTCCGCGTTGAGCGCCTCGAGGTTGCGGATGGTGTCGCGCAAGGTCTCGCCCTTCTTGAGCGAGCTGGCCTCGGCCGAGAAGTTGATGACATCCGCGCTGAGCCGGACCGCCGCGAGCTCGAAGCTGATGCGCGTGCGGGTGCTCGGCTCGACGAAGAGGTTCACCACCGTCTTGCCGCGGAGGGGAGGCACCCGCTTGATCGAGCGGCCGTTGATGGCCTTGAACGATCGCGCCGTGTCGAGGATGACGGTGAGCTCCTCGGCGGTGAGCGATTGCAGGTCGAGCAGATGTCGGCGGGTCCAGGTCATCTCAGCGGTCGGAAGTTCCAGGGTCGAAGGTCCGGGGTCGACCGAAAACACCGCGCGACCTCCTGCGCGGCGACATCGGGATCGGCGCGGACATCATCGGGCGTCCTCGATGACGACGGTGTCGTCGCCGCCGGTCTCGGTCAGCCGGACCTTGACGCGTTGGGTCGACGAGGTGGGGACGTTCTTCCCCACGAAATCGGCGCGGATGGGGAACTCGCGGTGCCCCCGGTCGACGAGCACGGCGAGCTGGACGCGCCGCGGACGTCCCAGGTCGTGGAGCGCGTCGAGCGCGGCCCGGATGGTCCTTCCGTGGAAGAGCACGTCGTCGACGAGCACGACCGTCTTGCCGGTGAGGTCGCAAGGGATCTCGGTCGGGCGCACCTCCGGCAACTGGTGCCAATCCAGGTCGTCGCGGTGCATGGTCACGTCGAGGATCCCGACCGGGACCTCATGCCCGACGATGCGTCCGACCAGCGGTCCGAGGCGACGGGCCACGGCGACGCCGCCGCGCTGGATGCCGATGAGCACCACATCGGTGCCCGGGACGTTCCGTTCCGCGATCTCGTGCGCGATGCGGGTGAACGTGCGGCCGAGCGTCGCCGCGTCGAGGAGGACGGCGCTCAAAGGGGAAGGACGACGGCCTGCACGCGGGCGCGGGCGGGCTGCCTGTCGAAGGTTGTGTCAGGTCGGTTCATCGCGCCTTCACCGGCTCTCGGTCCCGGGTCGACGGAGCCGTCTTGCGACGGCGCTCAGGTGAGGGCCGCGGGCTGCTGCCGTGACCGCCGCCAACCGGCGCGGTGATGGGAGATCCAGTCCACGAGCGCGCGCTCGAAACCGATGTCGTGGCCGACCTTCTCCGACTCGATCCATTTGTGCTTCAGGATCTCGTCCTTCTCCGCTTGGAACTCCCGGTAGAGGGTCGTGTTCAGCAGAAGCGCGCGCGCTTCGCGCTTCGGATCAGATTCAGTGCCCATAGGACAAACGAAAGGTCTGTGTCACGGCACGGTAACGGGGACGCCGAGGGAGTAAACGCCATTTTTGGGACCCCATCGGGCCGGGCGGACGTCCGGCTTGCCGCATCGGCACGGGCGCGGGATAAACGTCCGTGCTCGCCTTGTCGCTGCGCGGTCTCCTCCTGCTCTGCATCGTCGTCTCCTCCGGCGCGGGAACGCTCGCGGCCGACCTGCGCAAACCGACGCCTCGCCACGTCCTGCGCGCCGCCCAGACCTGGCATCTCGATCCGCCGGACGGCGCGCGGTTCGACGCGTCGGCGTTGCTGATCCAACCCGACGGTTCGTTGCTCACCGTGAACGACAAGGTGCCCGGGATCTTCGGCATCGGCTTCGGAAAGGACGGGACCGCCCGGCTCACGGCGATGCCCGGTGCGTTGACGCCTGCGCAACTGGCCCCCTTCGCTTCCGCGAAGCACGGCCCGTACGACTGCGAGGGCCTCGCGCGCGACGACGACGGCCGCATCTACATCTGCGAGGAAGGCGACCGATGGATCCTCCGTTTCGACCCGAAGGCCGGCTCGGTCGAGCGCCTGCCCATCGATTGGAGCCCGGTGAAGCGTTGGTTCAGCAGCGACCGCAACGCGAGCTTCGAGGGCATCGCGGTCGGCGGAGGCGTACTCTACGTCGCGAACGAGCGGGAGGTCGGCCGGATCATCACCGTCGACCTCGCCACGATGAAGGTCGCGGACAGCTTCCAGGTCACGCCCATCGGCAATCCCGCCCGCGACGTCCACTACACCGACCTCTGTTGGACCGCGGGTGAGCTCTGGGTGCTGTGCCGGGATAGCCGCTGCGTGCTCCGCGTGGACCCGCGGACCCGGCGCGTCCTCGCGCAGTTCGACTACCTGGAGCTGGAGACCTCGCGACAAAACGCCTATGCGCATCCGTATCCCTACGGGTTCGTGGAGGGCTTGGCCGTGGATGCCGAGAACATCTGGCTCATGGTCGACAACAACGGTTTCCCGCGCGTCGCCGACGCCGATGACCGCCGTCCCACCCTCTGGCGGTGCCTCCGGCCGGACCGGTCCGTACCGCAGAAGTAGCCGGGATGGGGCCGGCATCGGCTGGCCCGGTCGCCCGGCCTCGCCGGTCCTGCCGTCCAGGAATTCCTTCTTCATCCGCCACGGTCCCTCGCCTAGGGTCCGCCCCCCGCATGGAAAAAACCGCACTTCTCTTCGCCGGCCAAGGTGCACAGGCCGTGGGCATGGGCAAGGACCTCGCCGCCGCTTACCCGTCCGCCCGGGCGCTGTTCGACCGCGCCGGGGCCGTGCTCGGCTACGACCTCGCCGGCATCTGTTTCGACGGCCCCGAGGCGGAGCTGACCAAGACCGAGAACGCGCAGCCCGGAATCTACCTG
>CANGMH010000029.1 GCA_947454005.1 Verrucomicrobiota bacterium | reverse complement strand
CGGCCGGGCCGTGGGCGCCCATGCCGGTGAGGTTCGGGGCGAGGTTGCGGCCCTCGGACTTGAACTGGTGGCAGCCGGCGCAGTTCGCGGTGAACAGCTTGTGGCCGTTCTCCGCGTTGCCGGGCTTCACCACCTCGGGGGTGAACTTCGCGATCAGTTCGTCCTTCTGCTTGGCCTCGGGACCCTTCAGCGCGTCGATGACGGTGTTGGCGCGTTTGGCGACCGCGGCATCGGGATGCGTGCGGAGGCGGTGGAGGCGGGCCGGCCCGAGCTTGAGCGGGTCTACCTGCTTGGACTCGAGCTGGTCGAGGAAGGCGTTGCTGGCGTCGGCGCGTTTCACGACCTGGCCGAACGCGGGCTCGACGACCTCGGCGGGCAGCTTGGCGAACGCCGCCACGATGGTGCCGGCGGAATCGGCCGCGGCGCCGAGGGCCTCGACGACCCGCAGCTGCAGCGCGGGGCTCGCGCCGCTGCCGAGCAGCGCGGCGACGGCCGGGACGATCGAGGCGTCGAGCTTGCGGACACCGATGAGGTTGGCTGCGACCTGGCCGCGCACGGCGTCGCCGAGCGAGGCATCGGCGAGCTGGGCCTCGGCGCGCGCCACGGCGGGCTTCACCTCGGCGGAGAGCTTCCCGTCGGAATCCCAGCGGGCGACCAGCGGCAGCACGGAACCGGCGGTGCGGCCCGAGGCGAGGAGCGACTTCAAGGACGCGGCGAGGGCCGGGTCCCAGGCCGGTGCGGCCGCGCCCTTGAGCGCGGCGGTGTAGCTATCGAGAGCGGCCTGCTTGAGGCCGTCGACGGAAGCCGGAGCGGCGGCGAGCAAGGCCACGAAGCGGGCGGCTTTGGCGGCGTCCGATTGGTTCGCGGCCAAGCGGGCGAGGTGGGGGACGAAGCCGGCCAAGAACGCCGGATCCTTCGCGGCGAGCGACGCCTCAAGATACAGCAACGGGTCCTTGGCAGCGGCACCGACGGCGGCGGATTCGAGCCACTTGTCCTTCAGGTCGGGCCATGCGGCGACGACCGCGTCGGCGATCCCGCGCGTCGCGGAGAGAGAACCGAGAGCGGAGAGCGCGTTGATCTTCGCGCGTCCGTCGGGGTCGTTCAGCAGCGCTTCGACGGCCTTCGTGGCCCCGGCATCGGCGGAACCGCGCTCGCCGGCGAGGCGGGCGGCGTTCTTGCGGACGGCACCGTCGGTGTCCTTCAGCGCGCCGACGATCATGGCGTCGTCGAGGCGGCCGAGGTTGTTGAGCGATTGGAGCGCCTGGATGCGGGCGTACTTCGTCGGGCCGGTCTTGAGCATCGTGGCGAGCGCCGGGGCGGCGGTCGCGGGCCGGGTCTCGTTGAGCAGGCGGTTTGCCGTGGTGCGCACCCAGCCGTTGGGATGGGCGAGCATCTTCACGAGCCCGGCGGGGTCCTTGGCGTCGAGCGCGTAGGCGGGCAGGGCCTTGGCTTCCTTGTGCTGGACGCGCCAGAGGCGGGTGAAGTGGTGGTCGCGGTCGGGCCGGCTCGCGGCGTTGCGGGCGCCGTGGGCGGGTCCGCGGGTGTCGTTGTGGACGGCGATCTGGTTGTAGAAATCCACCACGTACAACGCGCCGTCGGGACCGACGCGGCTATGGATCGGGCGGAACCAATAGTCGGTGCTGGCGAGGAACTCGGTCTGCTTGCGTCCGTCCTCCTTGCGGCCCTGGTAGGTCGCGCCTTTCGGATCGAGGAACTCGTGGTGGAAGAGCTGGCGGGTGGCCTCGCCCATGAAGAACGAATAGCGGTCCTCGGGCGCCCATTTCGCCGGCCAGGCGCCGCCGTCGTAGATGCAGGCGCCGGCCGCCGCGGTCCAGGCGCCGACCCAGTCGATCTGGACGTACGGCTGCCGCTTCTCGTCGAAGGCGGGATAGATCTTGTTCTCCTCGATGATGTTGAGGAAGGCCTTCATGCCGCCGACCTGTCCGCGGGCGAGCACCTTCTCGGGGATGACGACGTGGCAGATCGGCTCGCCGCAGGTCGCGGTGGTGAAGACGATCTCGCCGTCGGGCGCGATCTCGCAGCCCCAGGTGTTGCAGCCGCCGGCGGCGATCTGCTCGATCATCGAGCCGTCCGGACGGAAGCGGTAGACGCCGGCGGCGATGTCGCCGAAATCCGTTTTGCCGTCGCCCGAGCGGACGTGGCCGCGGGTGTAGCCGACGGTGCCGTAGACCCAGCCGTCCGGACCCCAACGGAAGTTGTTCAGCACGGCATGCGTGTCGAACGTGCCCCAGCCGGTGAAGAGCGTCTCGACCTTGTCGGCGACGCCGTCGTGGTCGGTGTCGCGGATCCACAGGATGTCGGGCGCCTGGGCGACGATCACGCCGTCCTTGTAGAACACCAGCGAGGTGGGCAGCTGGAGTCCGTCGGCGAACACGGTCTTCTTGTCCATCACGCCGTCGCCGTCGGTGTCCTCGAGGATGGAGATGCGGTCCTTCGGCTTGCGGGGCTGCTTGCCGCCGACGGGGAAGTTCGCCGGGTCCTGGGCGCGGTTCCAATAGGCCTTGAAGTCGTTCTTGTTCACGTCGAGGCCGCCCGGGTACTCGGGCGTCTCGACGACCCACATCCGGCCGCGGGGATCCCAGTCGAGCGACATGATCTTCTCGGCGACGTTCTCATCGGCCGCGAGCGTGACGTCGAACTCGGGATGGAGCTGCAGGGTCTTCACCGCTTCCTTCGCCGGCTTGGGTCCGCCGGCGGGATACTTGAGGGAGGCGAGCTCCTCGGGCTTGCAGAACTCATCGGTGTCCGCGCGCTTGCCGGCCCACGCGATGCCACGGAGCAGGACCGCGCGGTAATGCGGCGTCTGGAAGGACGCGTACTCGTGGCCCGGGATGCTCACGAACGCGCGGTACGGCGTGCTGCCGCCCTCCCACGTCTTCTCGTAGGTCCACATCTGCGGCCAGATGTTGAAGACATCGACGAAGCTCTGGGCCAGCACGTGGACGTCGGGCGACATGTCGAGCTGGTTGTAGACCTCGTCCTTCCAGTCGAAGTTGGACGCGCCCTTGGTGATGGGATGCTCCTGGTCGACGTAGTAGAGGCCGACCTCGCCCTCGATCCACTTGGTCTTCTTCTCGCCGTCCCAGCGCCACGAGCCGCCCTGGACCTTCTTGGCCCATTCGTGCTGGTCGCCGGCGACCACGCCGTCGTGCAGCACCACCAGGCCGCCGCCGCGCTGGAGGTACTTCTCGAAGCGCGCGCGCTCCTCGCCGACGATCTTCATGCCGTCCGCCGCGAAGACGACCACGACATCCGTGGCGTCGAGCTGCGCGGCGGTCGGGAACTCCATCGATCCCGACACCTTGGCACCGCGCTCGCCGAGCAGCTGCGTCCACTCGCCGAGGAAGCGCGGATGGTCGTGCTGGTTCGGGCCGTGGGTCTTGACGCCGGCACGGATGAAGACGCGGAGCGGGTCCGCCGCCTGGACGGCGGCCGACAGGAAGAGCGCCGCCAAGCAGGCGACGGCGAAACGGATTCGGTGGCTCATAGATTGTGGCTGTCCCCGGAAGCCTAGGCGGCGACGCGGCGGCGTCCATGAGTTTGCGCGCGGACGCCATGAGACTTCTCACGACCGACGCGCGCGACGGTCCATGGAGGACGCAGCATGCCCGGGACGACGTCAGGACGATGCCGTCCCGTGGAGCCGCGCGGCAATGCCTCGGAGGCACGGCGGGATGTCGTTGATGCAACGGCCGCGCCCCGGTCGGTCCTGCAGAAGAGCCGCATCCCGGCTGCCCGCGCCGCGGTATCGGACCATCACGGCATCCCTGGCATCTTGTCGGGCGAGACGGAGGTGAAGAACAAGAGCCGCTCGGCGATCTCCCCGAGCAGGCAGGCGGCGAACACCGCGATGCCCCAGGCCGGCGCCACGGCACCGGTCACCATCGCGAACGGGAGGAGGATCCCGCCGACCGATCCCGCGAGCAGCCGGACGGCGAGCACCGGCCGCAGCACGCCTCGTTGCAGCGACGCGGTGCGACGCAGCTGGGTCCAAGTCGCGGAATCCGAGTCGCCGTGCTTCAGGACCGACATGTCGAGGGCGAGCTTGCAGAGGGTCGCGCCGATGAGCGCGACGGCGAGCGGTGCAGACGGCGTGATCGCCAGCGCGAGCGCGGATCCGAGCACGACCGCCGAACCGAAGAATCGCGGAGCGGTCACGCCGATGCGCCAGAACTCCCGGTGGGTGTCGGCGTAGACCATCGCCTGCGCGAACAATGCGACCGCTCCGAGCGCGACGACCGGTGCCGCCCAAAGGAACGCAGGCAAACCGCCTGCCAAGGCGAGCGGTCCGGCGAAGCCCGCGGGCAGCCGGGACACCAACGCCGCATCGCCCGCCCAGATCAGTGCGAGCGCACCGGATGCGGCGCCGGTGAAGGCGTTCAGGGCGATGGCCTCGCGGCTGAGCCAACTCGTCCGCCAGCCCATCCACACGCGCCATGCCTTCGTCGGCTGGCCGAGATGGAAGACGCTCGCGAAGAGTCCGGCGCCGAGCAGCGCGAACGACGCCGTCACGAGCCACGAGACCTTCATCGGGGCCGTCCCTCTGATCGACATCGATGCGACGACAACGGATCCGCCGATGCCGGCCTGCGTGAGCACGAGCATGAGCACCAGCGGCCAGTGCGCATGTTGCGGCCTGGGCCGGGCATGGTCGGCGGCGCGGAGAGCGACGCCGGGTCTCGACGAGAGATAACGCGTGGTCGGCAGCGTGACGTCGGGTCGCGGTGAATCGGCCAGCCAAGTGTCGCAGGTTGCAGGTTGCAAGTTGCAGGTGGAGACCCCGATGCGCCCCAAACCTTCAACCGGCGACTTGGACCCCGCAACCGTTGTCGACGGCGAAGCCCGGAACCCGACGGCGACCGCTTCCCGCCCGACCAACGTGATGCGGATCGCGGTGTTCGGGCAGGCTTGGACACAAGCGGGCGCCTCCCCCTCGGCGAGCCGGCCCTGGCACATGTCACATTTCCGGACGATGCCGCGGGCCGCCGAGTATTTCGGCACGTCGTACGGGCACTTGAGGATGCAATAGCTGCAACCGATGCACTGGTCGTCGAGATGCCGCACGATGCCGGTGACCGGATCCTTGTCGTAGGCCAGCACGGGACAACCGTTCAGGCATCCCGGATCGACGCAGTGATGGCAGGCGGTGGTGACCGTCTGCTGGAGCGGGATGACCTTGTTGCCGGGAGCGGGAACATAGGAACGCGGGGCCGGACGGGTGGAAGGCTCGCCCAGCTCTTCGCGTGCTTTCTCCCCTGCCCTGGCCAGCGGCACAACTTCCTCACCCACCAAGAATCCCACCTCGCGCCATGATTCATCCTCGTCCAGGCCGTTCAACGAATGGCAGGCGGTGACGCAAGCCTTGCAGCCGGAGCAGCGGTCGAGGTCCACCTCGAAGGCGTACTGTTCACCGGGACGCGGCGCGGTCAGCGGGATCAGGTCGCGATAGGTCGTCCTCTCGGCCGCCCCGTCGTGTCCGCTGTGCGCACGGGAGAACTTCTCCACGGCGGTGAGACGGCGTTGCTCGTCGATCAGCGCGTCGATCAGCGTGCCCATCCCATCGGCTCCAGGACGTCCGCCATCGGGGCGCGGGGGATCGGGTTCGGATGGGACGGACATGATGGATCGCGCGGCGCGGACCGGCGCTTCGCGGGGATCAGGTGCCGAGCAGCTCCTGGAGCTTCCCGAGATCGTGGCGGGTGGTGAACGACTGGAACGACTCCCCTGGCTGGCGGTGCTCCAGATAGCCGCGGAGGATCTTCTCCAGGGCCGGCTTGAGCGCCGCGAAGCTCAGGCCGGTGAAGAGCTGGCGTCCGACCGCTTGTTTGCCGCCGAAGCCGCCGCCGACGAAGACGTGGTATCCCTCCACCGTCTCGCCGCCGACCTTCACCTTGGCGCCGAGCAGGCCGATGTCGCCCATGTAATGCTGGGCGCAGGAGTTCGGGCATCCGGTGAGGTGGATGTTGACCGGTTGGTCGAGCGTCACGCGTTGGTCGAGCCAGCGCATGAGCTCGATGGCGTGGCCCTTGGTGTCGGCGCCGGCGAACTTGCAGTAGGAGCTCCCGGTGCAGGCGATGAAGCCGCTCTTCAGGTTCGATTGCCGCCAATCGAAACCGACCTTGAGCAGCGCTTTCTTGGCGGTCTCGACGTAGGCGTCGCGGACGTTCGGCAGGACGAAGTTCTGCCAAACCGTGAGCCGGATCTCGCCGGAGCCGTAGAGGTCGGCGATCTCCGCTAGGCGGCGCACTTGTCTGGACGTGAGCTGGCCGACCGGGACCACCGCCCCGATCCAGTTCAGCCCCTCCTGCTTCTGCGCGAAGACGCCGACGTGGGGATGCGGGACGGCCGCGGATTTCGGATCGCCGTTGCTGGACCGGGCGTCGGTCGGGATGCGGACGAGCGCATGGCCCAGGAGCTTCTCCGTCTCGGCGAGGTACCGGTCGAGGGTCCAGGTCTCGAGCAGATGCTTGAGACGCGCCTTCTTGCGGTCGCCGCGGTTGCCGTGGGCGATGTAGACCCGGAGCAATGCGGCGGTGACCTTGAGCACCTTGTCCGGCTCCACCAGGACGCCGAGGTCGCGGGCGAAGGTCTTGTGGCCGGTCGCCCCGCCGAGCGCGACGCGGAAATAGACGCCCTCCGCGACCTGGTCGGTGACGATGTCGCCGTCGCGCGGAGGCGTGGTCCCGGCCGCGGCGCGCACCCGGACGGCCTTGAAGCCGATGTCGTTGGTGTCCTCGACCGTGGGGATCTTGCCGCCGCCGTGGAAGGCGATGTTGAACTTGCGCGGCAGGTCGTAGAACTCGCGGTGGTTGAGGATGAGCTGGCCGAGCGCGTGGGTGAGCGGGAGCGTGTCGATGAGCTCGTCCGGGTCCACGCCGCTCGTCGGATCACAGGTCAGGTTGCGGATGTTGTCCGCGCCGGCCCCGCGCGTGTGCAGGCCGATGCCCTGGATGCGGCGGACGAACTCCACGGTGTCCTTCGGCTGGATGAGCCGCATCTGGAGGTTGGCGCGGGTGGTGACCTGGATGTAGCCGCTGGTGAGCCGGTCGGCGATGTCGGCGAGCTCGCGGAGCTGGAAGCTGTGAAGCTGGCCGCCCGGGATGCGCAGGCGCGCCATGTAGGCCTCCTTGTTCGGCGCGAGGTAGAAGAGGCCCTGCCACTTGAAGCGGAAGGCGTTCTCCTTGTCCGGCGCCTGGTCGGCGGCGGCGTGCTGGAGCAGGAGGGGATACGCGTCGAGCGGATGCAGCTCGCGCTTGATGCGCTCCTCGGGGATGAGGTCGTCGAGATCCGCCAGCTTGGACGCGGCTAGGGGGGCAGGCACGACGTCGCCGAAGGAGAGGCCGCGGTTGCGGAGGCCGGCGAAGAGGCCGTCCAGGTAGGCGGTCTGTTCGCCGGAGAGCTTCTGGCCGGCGATCTCGGTGAAGGTCATCAAGGTGAAGGTTGCGGGTTGAAAGTTGCAGGTTGGAGAGGGCTCCGGGCATCCTTGAGGACGTGGCAACGGTCCGTCGCTTTGAGGAATTGAAGGTTTGGCAGGCCGCCGAGCGGTTGGTCCGGGCCATCTATGCCGCCACGAATGAAGGCGCGTTCGCGAAGGACTTCGGACTGAAGGACCAAATCCGTCGCGCGGCGGTCTCGACACTCTCGAACATCGCCGAGGGTTTCGAGCGCGCGACCAACCGCGAGTTCATCCAGTTCCTCACCATCGCCAAAGGGTCGAACGGAGAAGTCCGCGCGCAGCTCCACGTGGCCTTGGGCCAAGCCTACCTCAGCCAGGCCGCCTTCGATCCGCTCAGGACTGAATCCGAGGTCCTCTCGCGCCAGATCGCCACCTTCATCCGTTATCTCCAAAGCAACGCAGCATCGCGCCGGGTGCGTCCTCCGTCCTGAAACCGGCGAACGTCGACCTGCAACCTGTGACCTGCAACCTGCAACTTCAGTAGACATCGCGTTGATAGCGCTTCGCCGCTTTCATCGCGGCGACGTAATCGACGGCCTGTTCCTTCGTCCGGCCGCCGGCGGACTCGACGACGGTGTGGAGCGCGAGGTCGACGTCCTTGGCCATGCGCTTGGCGTCGCCGCAGACGTAGAAGTGGGCTCCGGCCTCGAGCCAGGACCACAGCTCGGCCGCGTTCTCGAGCATCCGGTCCTGGACGTAGATCTTCTCGGCCTGGTCGCGGCTGAAGGCGAGGTCGAGCCGGGTGAGCGACCCGTCGGCCGTCCACGCGGTGAGCTCTTCTTCGTAGAGGAAATCGCACGCGCGCTGCTGGTCGCCGAAGAAGAGCCAGTTCTTGCCGGTCGCACCGGTCGCGCGCCGTTCTTCAAGGAACGCGCGGAACGGCGCGATGCCGGTGCCCGGGCCCACCATGATGACGGGCTTGGCCGGGTCGCCCGGCAGCCGGAAGCCGTGCGAGACCTGGACGAAGACCGGGACCGGCGTGACGCCGGGTTCGACGCGGTCGGCCAGCCAGCACGAGCAAACGCCGTTCTTGGCGCGTCCGTGGCCCTCGTAGCGGACCGCGGCGACGGTGAGATGGACCTCGCCCGGATGCGCCTTGGGGGAAGAGGAGATGGAATAGAGCCGCGGCTGGAGCTTGCGGAGATGGGCGACGAAGTCGACCGGCGTGAACGTCGCGCCGGGACACGCCCGGAGCACATCCACGACATCCCGGCCGAAGAGCCAACGATCGAGGTCGGCCTTCCTCGCCGGATCGAGCAGCGCGACGAGCTCCGCGTTGCCGGAGCGGGTGGCGGCGTCCTTCAACAGCGACGGCGCGGGCGCGGTGATGACCAGGCCAGTGGATAGAAGGTGGCGGAGAGTGGACGGGACCCCGTCCGGGCCTTGCATCGGCGCATCGCCCGTGAAGCCGAGCACGGCGAGCAGTTCCTCGACGAGAGCGGGACAGTTGGTCGGCATCACTCCCAGCGCGTCGCCGGCCTCGTAGCTCAGGCCGGAGCCTTCGAGCGCGATCTCGAAGTGGCGCGTGTCTTTCTGCGAGCCGCTGCGGTTGAGTCGCCGGTTGGTCTTCAACCGCGCGGGGAACGGAGTCGCCCGCGACCAGGTGGTTGCAGGTTTCACGTCGCCGGTCGCAGGTCGGGGAACCGGCGCATCGGCCGGCTCGCCGATGGCGACCTGCGGCCCGGAACCCGCCGCCATCGCCGGCCACAACGACTCGATCCAAGCCTTCGCGGCGGACTCGTAATCGACGTCGCACTCGGCGCGCGGCACGACCCTTTTGGCGCCGAGGTGGGCGAGCCGTTCGTCGAACTTCTTCGCGGCACCGCAGAAGTCCGCGTAGTTCTTGTCGCCCAAGCCGAGCACGGCGAAGGAGAGCCCTTCCAGACGCGGTGCGGTGTCGGCGCCGAGGCCGGCCCAGAAGGCGGCGGCGTTGTCGGGTACATCGCCGTCGCCCCAGGTGCTGGTGATGAGGACCGCGCAGGGCTCCGACGCGAGATCGGCGGGCGAGACGGCGTTGAGCTCCTTCACCCGGGTCGCGAAACCGCGGGTCTCCGCCTCCTTCGCGAATTTCTTCGCCAACCCTTGCGCGCGTCCGGTCTGGCTGCCGAAGGCCACGAGCAACGGCCGCTTGGCCGCGGCGGGCGCGGCGCCGGCGGATGCCGCCGCGCACCCCGCGCCGCCGCGGTCGTAGAAGACGCCGGCGAGGAAGCCGTTCAGCCAGGCCCGTTGTTCCGGGCCGAACGGCGCGTTCTCGGGCAGCGCGGGGATGGCGGTCGGATCAGGCATCGCCGCCTTTCAGAAGCGCACGAGCAGCTGGGTGTAGACCCAATCGGCGTCCTGCGAGCCGGTCTTGGAGAACGTGTCCTTGATGTAGGCGCCGCGGAAGAAGTGGCCGTAGCCGAACTCGAGGTTCGAGAACTTCGTCAGGATGACGCCGCAGACGGCGTCGATCTCGGTGCCGAGGAAGCCGTTGTAGGTCGGGTTCAACCCGTAGCCGGCACCGCTGCCGGGCGCGCCGGTGTTGACGCCGCCGATGGTGGCGCCGGCGCGGGGGACGCCCGCGACGTTGTAGAAGCGGTCGTGCGTGTCCGCGAGCCAGAACAGGTGGCCCTCCAGCGCGAAGGTGACGCGCGGATGGGGCTTGAGCTGGAAGATGCCGCGGACGTCGTGGAGGTTCTGCCAAGGCACGAGATCCATGTAGCCGTAGAACTTGTGGTTCGTCGGGAACAGGTTGTCGAAGGTCTCGTGGCGGTCGTCGTTTGGATCGCTGTCGCCGGTGGCGTAATCGTATTCGAGCGCCACGCGCGGCGTGCCGAAGGCCTCGGGGAAGGTGTAGCCCACGTTCCCGCTGATGGCGTAGGCCTCGTGGGAATCGCGCTCGTTGGGCCGGACGCCCGTGGCGGCTCGCTTCCAGTCGCCGAACTGCCCGGCGGTCTCCACGGTGTAGTCCCAGTTGCCCCACTCGTTCGTCGCCGAGCGGAACCGGGCGCCGATGGTGTAGATGTCGCGGGCGCTGGTGTTGAAGGGCGCCGGCGTGGTGGACGGCGCCTTGAACGCCGCGGCGCCGGGACTCACGTTGCGGGCGAGCACATAGAACTCCGTCCAGTTCTTGGGCACCTTCTTCGTGTTGAAGTAGAGCCCGGAGAAGTACTCGTAGTCGTTCGACGTGTTGAAATTGTTGTCGTCCGGCACGACCAGCCGGGTCGCGAAGGCGTCGACGCCGAACCACGAGTTCTGCCAGCGCAGCTTCCCGCCGTCGAAGACGCGGCCGATGTTGTTCCAGGCGAAGGCACCGACCAACCGTTCGTCGCCGTACGAGAGCTCCTGCCGGCCGACCTTGAGCGAGACCGGGAACTCCTTGTGGTTGCCGATGGTCACGTAGGCCTGGTGCAGCTCGACCGGCCCGTCGGATTCGGGGCTGGACCCGGTGGCGATGTTCGGCGCCGCGCCGCGGTTGTCGCTGGTGACCGAGCTGCTGCGCGCCTCGGCGAGGGCGCCCCACCATTTGTCGGTGTAGCCCACGCGGAAGAGGACCTTGTCGGCGAAGATGCTGTTGTCGTTCGAGATCTTGCCGGGGTTGGTCGCGACCGCGGTGGCGGTGCTCGCGAAATCGCTGTTCGGCGGCGCGGCGAGGTTGTTCTCGCGGACCTCGTAGCGGAAGCGCGCGGAGCCGCCGACATCCCAGTTGGCGAGGTACGCGTCCTGGTTGCGGAGGTAGGTGTTGATGAAGCCGGGGAACGGCTGCAACGGCGCCGGCGGCGCGTACTGGGCGAACGCGCCGGGCACGGCGGCGATCGCGGTGAGGATCGCGGCGCGGAGTGTGGGGGCAGGATTCATCTTGGTGCTAGTGGGTCGGGGTTCAGTGGGCGGGATCGGTCAGGGGTTTGTGATTGTGGGCGCGGACCTCGAGGAACTGGATCACGTCGTCGCGGAGGGGGTAGTAGTCCGGGTGCTCCATGACCGACTTGCGGTCGCGCGGCCGCGGGAAATGGACGGGGATGATCTCGCCGATGCCGGCCTCGGGGCCGTCGGTCATGCAGACGATGCGGTCGGAGAGATAGAGCGCCTCGTCCACGTCGTGCGTGACCATCATCGTGGTGATCTTCTCCTTCCGCCAGAGCTCGAGGAGCACGGCCTGGAGCTCGTAGCGCGTGAGCGTGTCCAGCATGCCGAAGGGTTCGTCGAGGAGGAGCATCTTGGGCTTGAGGGCGAAGGCGCGGGCGATGCCGACGCGCTGGCGCATGCCCTGCGAGAGCTCGGCGGGACGCTTGTGCATGGCGTTGGCGAGGCCGACGACGCTGAGGTAGTACTCCGCGATCTGGTCGCGCTCGCGCTGGCTCGCGGTGAAGAACACCTGGTCGATGCCGAGCATGACGTTCTCCTTCGCGGTCATCCACGGGAGGAGCGACGGCGATTGGAACACGATGCCGCGGTCGGGCCCGGGGCCGGCGATCTCCTTGCCGGCGATGATGATCACGCCGCTGGTGATCTCGCTGAGGCCGGCGAGCATCATGAGCTGCGTGGATTTGCCGCAGCCGGAATGGCCGATGACGGTGATGAACTCGCCCTTGGCGATCTTCAGGTTGAAATCCTTCACGATGACGGATTCGCCGCCACCGGGCTTCGGGTAGGATTTGACCAGCTGGGAGATCTCGACGTAGGCGCTCATGGCGTGGGGGTCTCGACGGTGACGTCGGCGATCTCGGAACGGCGGATGGGTCCGGATCCGCGCGGCCGGCGGACGCGCGTGCCGGAGATGTCCTCGGGCTCGATGTCGGGGAGGACGAGCTTCTTGAGCAGCCCGGCGGTGTCGCGCGGACGCGCCTTGAGCAGGTAGCCGACGATCTCGTTGCGGATCTGCTTGAACTCGTAGTCCTCGTTGAAGCTCCTGCGGTCGCGCGGTCGCGGGAGGGTGACGGGGATCGACGGCCCCAGCGTGGCTCGGGGACCGGCGGTGAGCGGGATGACGCGGTCGGCGAGATAGATCGCCTCGTCGGGGTCGTTGGTGATGAGGACGACGGTCTTCTTCTCCTCCTGGCAGATGCGGGAAAGCTCGTCCTGGAGCGTCCCGCGCGTGAGGGCGTCGAGCGCGCCGAGGGGTTCGTCGAGGAGGAGCACGCGGGGCGTCATCGCGAGCGTGCGCGCGACGGAGACGCGCTGCCTCATCCCCCCGGAGAGCTCGCTGGGGAGCTTCTTCGACGCGGGCGTGAGGTTCACGGTCGCTATATATTTCTCGACGTGGGCGCGACGGGCGTCGGGCGTCCAGCCGGGGAAGACCTGGTCCACGGCGAGAGCAACGTTCTCGTGGACCGTGAGCCAGGGGAGGAGGCTGTAGTTCTGGAACACGATGCCGCGGTCGGGGCCGGGGCCGGACATCTTCTTACCGTCGAAGAGGACCTCGCCGGAATCGGGCTCGGTCAGGCCGGCGAGGAGCGACATCAGCGTGGTCTTGCCGGCACCGGAGTAACCGATGATGGCGACGAACTCGCCCTCCTCGATGGAGAGGTCGATGTCGTGCAGCACCTCGGAGCGCGACCACGACGGCCCGAAGCCTTTGGCGACGCTTTTGACTTCAAGAAAGGGCATGGGGATGCGCGGTCCGGGATCCTGGGTCCTCGAGCTTCCCGAGGGCGGCGGGCGGGCGGTAGGTGCTGGCGGCGGAGACGAGGCAGACGGCCACGGCGATGACGGGCGTGAGGACGGTTTTGACCACGATCGTCCGCGTGACCGTGCCGTGGAGCCAGTGGTCGCCTTGGTTGACGCAGATCTGGAGGAAGCCGACCGGCAGCCCGATCATCAGCGCGCGCTGCCAGACGGCGCGGGCGCCGAGGGCGACGGGCCAGGAGCAGGACGACATGGCGACGGGGGGCTCCACGGGGTTCAGATGGATTTGAACCGCGCCTCGACCAGGCTCATCAGGCGGTCGAGGACGAAGCCGACGAGGCCGATGGTGATGATGCAGAGGATGATCTGCTCGTAGATCAGCGCGTTGTACTGCTGCCACAGGAAGCCGCCGATGCCGGGCCGGCCGGTGAGCATCTCGGCGGCGACGATCACCAGCCACGCGATGCCGAGGCTCAGGCGGAAGCCGGTGAACATATACGGCAACGTCGCGGGGATGAGGACCTTGAAGAGCGTCTTGGTCCGCGAGAGTTTGAGCACCTTGGCGACGTTCAGATAATCTTGCGGGATGGCGCGGACGCCGACGGCGGTGTTGAGCACGGCGGGCCACATCGAGCAGATCGCGATGGTGAAGAGAGCCGCGGCGTCGGAGGCGCCGAAGACGACCTTCCCCTCGGAGTTGGTGAGCTTGAAGGAGCTGAACAGGACCATGCCGAGCGGCAACCACGCGAGCGGCGAGACGGGGCGCAGGATCTGGATGATCGGGTCGAACATCTTTGTGAACGCCTTCGAGAGCCCGAGGAAGAACCCGATGGGCGTGCCGACGACCAAGGCGATGAGGTAGCCTTCGGCGACCAGCTTCAGCGAGAGCCAAGTGAAGGCCAGGATGCCTTGGTCCATCTCGCCGCGTTTGGCGAAGGGCTCGACGACGTAGGCGCGCGATTCGGTCCACGTCTTGCCGGGCGTGGGGAGGTCGCGCGACCAGGTCTTGCTGGAGAGGTACCAGAGGAGGAAGACGATGCCGATGCCCACGAGCGGGAGCAGCAGGCCGTCGATGCGTTTGAGGCGTTCTTTCATGGTGTCGGCAGCACGAGGCGGATCAGAAACGGGCGGTGTGGACGGCGTGCGCCCTCGCGAACCGTTCCGGCTCGGCGGGGTCGAAGGTGGTCCCGTCGAAGAATGTCTCGGGCGCCATCTCCACGGGACCCGGCGCGGCGCCGGCCATCACGAGGGCGTCCCGATAGAACCCGGGACGGAGCACGCTCGCGGTGATCGCGGCATAGTCGGGCGCGCCGAGGGTCATCGCCCAGCGCCGCATCTGACTGAGCCACCAGACGGCATGCCGCGGCTGGGGGTGGTTGGCATCGCGGCGGCTGAAGGCGACGGCGCGAGGATCGGCGGTGACGGAGCGGCCGTCGCCCAACTCATAGGTGCCGGCGAGACGCGGGAGGATCTGGTCGACGGGGCAGCCGACGTAGGCGGGGGCGCTCAGGAGCCGCGCTAGCTCGGCGTGGTTCGCGGGTTCGTCGCACCACTGGCCGGCCAAGTGGAGGGCGGCGAGCGCGGCGGTCACGGTGGCCGGTTGCGCGGCGACGAAATCGGCGGTGAACGCGAGGATCTTCTCGGGATGGTCGGGCCAGATCTGCTGCGAGGTGACCGCGGTGTAGCCGAGCCCCTCGGCGACCGCTCGGGCGTTCCACGGTTCGCCGACGGAGAAGCCGTCGAGGCGCCCCTCGCGCAGGTTCGCGACCATCTGCGGCGGAGGGATGGTGATGAGGGCGACATCGCGGTCGGGATCGATGCCGCCGGCGGCGAGCCAGGCGCGGAGCCACATCGCGTGCGTGCCGGGCGCGAGGGTATGCGCGAAGGTGACGGGACGCCCGGCATCGCGGCGCTCGAAGACCTCCTTGGCGAAGGCCTTCGCGTCGGCGGTGACGCGGCCGCGATGCCGGGCGGCGAGCGTGATCGCCTGGCCGTTGCGCGACAGGATCCACGGGATGACCAGCGGCCGGGCCTTGGGGCCGAAGTGGCCGAGGGCGGACGCGAACGGCACGCCGTAGAGGAGCTGCGCGGCCTGGCACGCGCCGGATTCCAGGCGCTCGCGGGCCGCGGTCCAGCTGGGCGTGCGGTCGAGCGCGACGGTGAGCCCGAACCGCCGGAACAGGCCGTGCTCCTGCGCGACGACCAGCGGGGCGCAGTCGGTCAGCGGGAGGAACGCGACGTTGAGGGCGACAAGGCTCATCCGGAGAGGGCGCCTAGCCCTTGAGCGAATGGACGGCGAAGCTCTTGGCGTACGCCTCCAGGTCGCCGGCGGGGTCGAAGGCGACGCCGTCGAAGAGCGTCTCCTTGGAGACGTCGGCGCCGCCGTGGGTGTGGCCGATCTCCTTCATCGCCTCCTCGTAGAGGTCGCCGCGCATGACCTTCTTGGCCACGCCCTCGTAGTCCGGGGCGCTGGGGACCATGCCCCACCGGCGGAACTGCGTGAGCCACCACTTCGCGAACTTGGCCTGCGGGAAGTTGCAGTTGCGCTTGCTGAAGTGCATCGGGTTGGGGTCGGTGACGACCCGGCCGTCGCCGTAATCGAGCTTGCCGAGCAGCCGGCCGAGGATGATCTCGGGCGCGCAGTTGATGTAGTTCGGCTTGCCGACGATGGCCACCTGCTCGGGCCGGTTGGCGTCATCGTCGAGCCAGACGGAGGCGTCGTGCAGGCCCTTGAGGACGGCTTTGACGGTCTTCGGGTTCTTGTCGGCGAACTCCGCGGTGAAGGCGCAGACCTTCTCCGGGTGGTCCTTCCAGATGTCCTGGGTCGTGACGGAGGTGAAACCGATCTTGTCGGCGATGGCGCGGGCGTTCCACGGTTCGCCGACGCAGAAGCCGTCCATCTTGCCGACCTTCATGTTGGCGACCATCTGGGGCGGCGGGATGGTGATGAGGGAGACGTCCTTGTCGGGGTTGATGCCCCCGGCGGCGAGGTAGTAGCGCATCCACATCGCGTGCGTGCCGGGCGGGAAGGTCATCGCGAAGGTGAGCGGCTCGCCGAGCTTCTTGGCCTGGTCGACGAAGGGCTTGAGCCCCTTCGGGTCGGCCCCGACCTTGCCCTTCCACTCGGACTTGAGGGTGATGGCCTGCCCGTTGCGGTTGATCAACCACGGGATGACCATCGGTTTCTTCGGCGAGCCGAGCAGACCCATGGTGGAGGCGATGGGCATGCCGAGCAGCATGTGGGTGAACTGGTTGTCGCCGTTGCTCAGGGAATCGCGGATGGCGGCCCAGTTCGCGCCCTTCGTGATCGTGGCGTTGATGCCGTATTTCTTGAAGTGGCCCTTCTCGGCCGCGATGACGAACGGCGAGCAATCGGTCAGCGCGATGATGCCGCAGCGGCAGTTCGGCATCTCGGGCGAATCGTCGGCGAAGACGCGGCCGGTCCAGCCGACGGGCAGGCCCGCGAGCACGGCGGCGGTCGCGGTCTGCTTCAGGAAGGTCCGGCGCCCGGTATCAAGCGGAGAGGAGGCGGGTTTCAGTTTCGGGATCATGGTTCAGGGAAGCGGCGCGCAGTGAGCGCGCCGGGGTGTGGAGGTCGGTGCGGAAGATCTTGGCGAGCTGGGCGGGGGTGAACGCCGCCCTGGCCGCGCCGTCGAGCAGATGGCGCGCGATCCAGGCGGACTTGTCGGCCGACGGCGTGTTCGCGTCGTCGCGGTGGAAAACCATGAAATCCGGCGCCGGCGCGCGCTGGCCGTGACCGTGGTCGAAGCCTTCGTCGCCTGGGAACCCGCGGCGGATGACCTCGGCCGGAAGCGCGAGATATCTCCGGTCGGCGAGGAGCCCGACGACCTCGGCGTGGTTCGCCGGGTCATCGCAGAAGGCGCAGGCCTCGAGCAGCGCGACGAGCATGCCGAGATGCTCCGGTCCGCGCCGCGCCACGAGGTCGGCGCGGGCGAGCAGCACCTTCTCGGGATGCAGCGGCGCGAGGTCCATGCTCGTCGCCGGGATCCAACCGCGTCCACCGGCGACGGCCATGCTGTTCCACGGGTCGCCGGCGCAGAATCCGTCGAGATGCCCCGCCGCGAGGTTCACCGCCATCTGCTGCGGCGGCACGACGACGAAGCGGACGTCCTTGTCGAAGTCGGCGCCCGCCTGCGTCAGCCAGCGGCGCAGCAGCATCGTGTGCGTCGAATAGGGGGACACCGTCCCGAAGGTCAGCGTGCGGCGGCCGCGGTTCGCCGCGAGGAAGGGCCGGAGCGTCACGGCGTCGCGCACGCCGGACTTCCAAAGGTCCTCGCTCAGCGTGATGGCGTTGCCGTTCAGGTTCAGAACCAGCGCGGCGACCGTCTCGGTGCGGACGCAGTTGAGCCCCAGCGCCAGCGCCAGCGGCAGCCCGCACGGAGCATGGGCGGCGTCGAGCTCGCCATGGACGATCTTGTCTCGGACCGACGCCCAGCCGAGCTCGCGGCTCAGCCGGACCTCGACGCCCGCCTTCGCGAACATCCCGCGCTCCTGCGCCACGACCAGCGGGGCGCAGTCGTTCAGCGGCACGAAGCCGAGCCGGATCGGCGTGGCGGAGGCGCGGGGCTTCCGCGTCGCGGCAGGCATGGTCAATTCTCGACGCATCAGGTCGCGTCCACCCGGACGCATGCGCCCTCCTAGCGGCGAAGATGCCGGGACGGCCCACTTGGCCGGATGAGTGCTCCGAGAAGATCCGATGGATATGATGAACCCCGCTCATCGATGAAAGGCCCACTCGACAGCCGGCAGCTGCAAGCGTTCCTGATCCTTGCCCGCACGGGCAGCTTCACCCAGACGGCCCGCGAGCTTTTCCTGACGCAGAGCGCCGTGAGCCACTCGATGAAGGCGCTCGAGACCGACATCGGTTGTCGGCTTTTGGACAGGCTGGGCAAGAAGGTGATGCTCACCCAGGCGGGCGAGCATCTTCTTAAACATGCCGCTGTCGTGCTGCGCGAGATGGCCGCGGCGCGCGACGGGATCGAGCTGCTCGGCAAATGGGGCCGGGGCCGCCTGCGCATCGGCGCCACCGCGTCGATCTGCCAGGTGCTGCTCCCGCCGGTGCTGCGCGAGTTCAAGGAGAGCTTCCCGCAGAGCCTCATCAACATCGAGCCGGGCGACACCCGCGAGCTCATCGCCGGGCTGGAACGGCAGCGGATGGACCTCGCGGTCGTGCTGCAGCTGCCGCCCGACGACCGCTTCGAGTTCCTGCCCGTCTTCACCGACGAGCTGGCGTTCATCGCTTCGCCGCTGCACCCGTGGGCGCAGGCCGGCGAGGTGGCGCGCGCCGAGGTGGCCAGGCAGAACCTCATCATCTACCGGAAGTCCTCCCACACGTTCCGTCTCGTGGACGATTATTTCCGCAAGGAGGACATCGTGCTCAACACGGTCATCGAGCTCGGCAGCATGGAGGCCATCAAGGAGATGGTGAAGCTGGGCCTGGGCGTGAGCATCATGGCCCCTTGGATCGCCCAGAAGGAGCTGCGCGACGGCTCGTTGGTCGCGCTGCCGCTCGGCCGGAGGAAGCTCAAACGAGAATGGGGCATCCTCCACTGGCGCGGCAGGCGCCTGACGCTCGCGGAGGAGACATTCGTCGGCCTTTGCCGCGCGGCGTCCGCCGACATGGTCCGGACGCCCGACGGCGAGGGATGAGCGGCGCGGGTACGACCGGGGGCTCGGTTCTTGTCACCCGCTTGTAACTTCTTCGTCATCACCTAGCATCGCGCCATGCCTACCAAGTCCCGCGTCATGGCAAAGATACTCGTGGTGGACGACGAGCCGGATGCGCTCGAGCTGGTCGGCTTCAACCTCAAGGCGGCCGGTTACGAGGTCGTCACGGCGGACGACGGGACGGACGCGCTCAAGAAGGCACGGCAGCACGCTCCCGACCTCATCCTGCTCGACGTGATGCTGCCCGAGGTGGACGGCCTGGAGGTCTGCAAGCTCCTCCGCCGCGACCCGGCGACGTCGCAGATCCCGGTCATCATGCTCACGGCCAAGGCCGCGGAGATCGACCGCGTGCTAGGCCTGGAACTCGGTGCCGACGACTACATGACGAAGCCGTTCAGCCCCCGCGAGCTGGTGCTGCGCGTGAAGAACCTCCTGCGCCGCCGCACCGACAGCGAGGAGAAGCCGGACCAGTTCAACGTGGGCGACCTCTTCATCGACGTGCCCCGCCACCTCGTCACGGTGGCCCGCAAGCGCATCGACCTCACGGCGACCGAGTTCAAGCTGCTCACCACGCTCGCCTCGCGCCGCGGCCGCGTGCAGTCGCGCGAGCAGCTCCTCCGCGACGTGTGGGAATACGACAACATCATCGACACCCGCACCGTCGACACGCACATGCGCCGGCTCCGCGAGAAGCTCGGCCTCGCCTGCCGCTACCTCGACACCGTCCGCGGCGTCGGCTACCGCTTCGTGGAGAACTGAGCGGCGCGGACCGGCGTCGCTTCGTCCGCCATGTGGCCGTTCCTCACCTTCCTGTCGATCGCCGCCGGCGCGGCCGCCTTCGCCTGGGCCTCCGCGCGCGAGCGCGACGCCCGCTCGCGCGCCCGCCAGGCGGAGCTCGCGCTCGCGACGATCAAGACGGACCGCCATCTCGCGCTCACCGAGGAGCAGACCAAGCAGCAGACGGTGTTCAACAGCATGATCGAGGGCCTGCTCATCCTCGACGAGCACGGCAAGGTCCAGTTCGTGAACCCCACGCTCGGCACGCTGTTCGGTCTCGACGCCGACATCCGCGGCCGGACGCTGCTGGAGGCCCTCAGGCTGCACGAGCTGCAGGACGTCGCCCAGGCCGCGCTGGTCGGAGGCCGCGTCTCCGGGCATGAGATCACGTTGCCGGGGCGCGAACCCCGCGTGCTGCAGGTGAACGCGGCCAGCTTCCGCGATCCGGACCGCGCGCACGCCGGCACCATCCTCGTCTTCCACGACCTCACCCGCATCAAGCAGCTCGAGAACGTCCGCAAGGAGTTCGTCGCCAACGTCAGCCACGAGCTCCGCACACCGCTCTCGCTCATCAAGGGCTACGTCGAGACCTTGATCGACGGGGCCAAGGACGATCCGGCCGTCGCCCTCCGCTTCCTCCACACCATCGAGAAGCATGCCGATCGCCTCAGCTTCCTCATCGAGGACCTGCTCACCATCTCGCAGCTGGAGGCCGGGCAGATCGTGCTCAACCTCCAACCGATCGAGCTGCGCGACCAAGCGGACCAGGTGGTGAGCGACCTGGCCGCCCGCGCCTCCGAGCGCCAGGTGACGCTGCACAACGAGGTGCCGGAAGGGCTCATGGTGCGGGCCGACGGCGACCGTCTCCAACAGGTGCTCTTCAACCTCGTCGACAACGCGGTGAAGTACGGCCGGGCCGGCGGCAACGTGAGGCTCGGCGCCCGGCGGCTCGATGCCGAGCGCGTCGAAGGCTGGGTCGCGGACGACGGCCCGGGCATCCCTGCGGACGCCGGCGAACGGGTCTTCGAGCGGTTCTATCGCGTGGACCGCGCCCGGTCCCGCGAGGCCGGCGGCACCGGTCTTGGCCTCAGCATCGTGAAGCACATCGTCCAGAGCCACGGAGGCGAGGTGCGCCTCGTGAGCGAGGCCGGCAAAGGCGCGGCGTTCTACTACACGCTGCCG
This sequence comes from Verrucomicrobiota bacterium, assembly GCA_947454005.1. GTDB lineage: Bacteria > Verrucomicrobiota > Verrucomicrobiia > Limisphaerales > UBA9464 > CAIVQB01. Next base: position 1,537 of record CANGMH010000029.1, on the reverse strand, counting down.
ACGGTCTGAACGGGGTGGCGTCCGTGCGAGAACACGGCGTCGGACGATTCCAACGAGGGCGTTCCCCCGCCTCAACGCCCGCCGTGCAACAGGCGCTGGAGGATCTCCGGGCGCTGGCGCAGCACGAAGACCACCATCCCGATCATCAGCACCACGACGACGGCGGCGATGACGACCGAGGCGTTGCGGAACGCGCGGATCTTTCCTTGGAGCTCGTCCGCTTCCTGTGCCCGGGTGGCGTGCCAGATGGCCATCTGCTCGGTCACCAGCTGCTTGGCCTTCGCGGGATCGATGAGCTCGCAGACCAGCCAGGTCGCGGTCTTGTCCACGAACGCGGCGGTCGCGGCGGACACCGTGTCCGTCGGCGCGGCCACGAAGCCTCCCGTGCGCCAGTAATCGGCGTCCTCCTGCGTCCAGAGCCGGTGGATGCCCTGGTTGCGCGCGACGATCTGCAGTCGGCGCCACAGCGCGGCACGGATCTCATCGCCCTCGTCGCCGGGGGCCAGCGCCTCGGAGTGGAGCAGCGCGTCGTTTCCCTCGACCATCAACCCGACCGCTCCCAGCAGCACGCCTTCGCCTTCGCCCGGCACGACCTGGAACTCGGTGAGGAACTTCTCCAGCTCGTCCGCGGGCAGCCCGCCGATCTGCCAGAGCGCCTGGAGCGCGGGCAGGTCCTCGACCGTGGCGCGACGGGCGCTGAGGGCTGGGAGTTCCATGGCCGGACCGTGGCGCGGAACCGCTCCGGATTCAAGGCCGACGGATCCCGTCGCCGTGACCCGGCAAGGGTTCCGTTCTTCGACGGGACCGGTCCCGAAAACAAAAACGGCGGCTCCGAGGTAGAGCCGCCGTCGCAGGAAAGACCGAGGGAAGGACTATGCCTTCGAATCGGCGATGGTGACGGCTTTGTAGCCGCCGATCGCCTTGAAGTAGAGGAACAGGAGCAGGTAGATCACGGCCATCGTCACCGGGATGAACGAGTCGGCCTTCAACGTGTGGCGGTCGCCGGCGATGCTGGCGTCGGCGACGGTCTTCTGCTCCGGGGAACGCTTGTCGGCGGCCACGGCCTGGGCCGCGGACAGCTTGGTGCCATCGAGGCCGTTGACCGGCTCGAGGAAGAGGAAGGTGCTGGGCTTCTCCGCCTTGTATTGGGCGTAAAGCGCGGGGTTCTTGGCCTTCAGCTCCTCGGCCGCGAAGCGGTCCTTGGCATAGCCGAGACCGGCGGACCCGAGCAGACCGGCGGACATCATGCCGCAGCCGCCCATGATCGAGATGGCGATGGCGCCGGTGCGCGGGAAGCGGTCGCTGGTGACCGCGAGCATCGTCGGCCAGAAGAACGTCTTGCCGAGCGCGTACACCGCGAGGGCGAGGAGCGCGCCCGCGAAGGTGGTGATGCCGCTGACCAGGTTGAGACCGATGGCGCCGAGCACCGCGCAGATGAAGAGCAGGCCGATCGGCGAGATCTTGAGGTTCTTCTCGATGAAGTGGGCGCAGAAACGGAGCGCGAACATCAGGAGCGAGGTGAAGACGAACAGGATCT
>CANGMH010000028.1 GCA_947454005.1 Verrucomicrobiota bacterium | reverse complement strand
GGGCGCTTCCTTGCGGATGTCGGTGCGGCCCGGCTTGCCGCTGGTGCCGCGGGCATCGGGATGTTCCTTGGACGCGGGCGGATGCTTCTTGCCGATGACCGGAGGCAACGCCGTGCTCGCGGCGGCGGTGGTGTCGGGCCGGGACGGGACGACGACGAGGCCCGGTTTCGGGGCGGGGGAGGATTTTGCTTTCACGGCTTCACCGTCCCTCTTCGCGACGGGCTCTGCCATCCGTGGTTTGCCGGATGCCGACCGGACCTTGGCGGCGTGTCACGGGTCCTAGAACTCGGAACTCGGAACTCTCGGTCCCGCTTGGTACACCCGCCGCATGGCATCCGATCGCCTGCTCCGTTGGGTCCTCGTGTCGCTCTTCATCCCGGCGGGTCTGCACGCCACCCAGCGTCCCGTGGGCCGCGCCTTCGCCACCCGGTCGGAGACCATCGCGCCGAACGCCATGGCCTGCACCAGCCATCCGCTCGCCACGCAGGCCGCTCTCGATGTGATGAAGGCCGGCGGGTCCGCCGTGGACGCGGCGATCGCCGCCAACGCCTGCCTCGGACTCATGGAGCCGACCGGCAGCGGCATCGGCGGCGACCTCTTCGCCATCGTGTGGGACCCGGCGACCCGGAAACTCCACGGGCTCAACGCCAGCGGACGTTCCCCGCATGCGTTGTCGGCCGACGAACTCCAGAAGCGCGGCCTCAAGCGCATGCCGAGCTACGGTCCGTTGCCCGTCACCGTCCCCGGCGCGGTGGACGGCTGGGCCGCGCTGCACGGCCGGTTCGGGCGCGTCCCGATGGCGACCAACCTAGCGCCCGCCATCGCCTATGCGCGCGATGGTTTCCCGGTGAGCGAGGTCATCGCCGAGGCGTGGGAACGCAACGTCGCCATCCTTGCCCGCTGGCCGAACGTGAAGGAGCTGTGGGCCCCCGGCGGTCGCGCGCCCCGCAAGGGCGAGCGCTTCCGCAACCCGCAGCTCGCCGCCACGCTGGAGAAGGTCGCGTCCGGCGGACGCGACGCCTTCTACCGGGGCGACATCGCCAAGACCATCTGCGCCTTCATCCGCGAGCAGGGCGGATTCCTGGGCGAACGCGATTTCTCCGAACATGTGTCCGAATGGGTGGACCCCATCTCGACCCGCTACCGCGGCCACGAGGTGTGGGAGCTCCCGCCGAACGGCCAAGGGCTCTCGGTGCTCCAGATGTTGAACGTGCTAGAGGGCTACGACCTCCGGGCGACGGGTTTCGGCACGCCGGCGACGATGCACGCGTTCATCGAGGCCAAGAAGCTGGCGTTCGAGGACCGCGCGCGGCTCTACGCCGATCCGGAGTTCTCGAAGACGCCCGTCGCCGAGCTGAACTCCAAGGACTACGCCGCGAAGCGCCGGGCCTTGATCCGTCCCGACCGCGCGGCCGACCGCTACGACCCGGGCATCCCGGCGTTGCGGACGAGCGACACGGTGTATCTCTGCGTCGCCGACGAGCGGGGCATGATGGTGTCGCTGATCCAGAGCAACTACCGCGGCATGGGCAGCGGGATGGTGCCGCCCGGTCTCGGCTTCGGTCTGCACGACCGCGGCGAGGCCTTCGACCTGGCGCCGGGCCGGCCCAACAGCTACGCGCCCCACAAGCGCCCGTTCCACACCATCATCCCTGCTTTCGTCACCTTCGAGGGCAAGCCGCTGATGGCGTTCGGCGTGATGGGCGGCGACATGCAGCCGCAAGGCCACGTGCAGGTGCTGGTCAACTGGATCGACCACGGCATGAACCTCCAGGAGGCCGGCGACGCCCCGCGGATCTACCACACCGGGTCCAGCGAACCGGACGGCACGGTGATGACCGACGGTGGCACGGTGAACCTCGAGGCCGGGTTCGCGCCGGAGAGCATCCGCGACCTGCAGAAGCTCGGGCACAAACTGGGCGCCGCGAGCATCGGCGCCTTCGGCGGCTATCAGGCCGTGATGTGGGACCGGACCAACCGCGTCTGGATCGGCGCGAGCGAATCGAGGAAGGACGGGATGGCGGCGGGCTACTGATGCGCCGTCGGCAAGGCGACCTTCCGCGCCCCGCGATCGGCCATGGCGATGTCCTAGGCGTCGGGCCTTGGCGTGGGACCGGCGCGAGCTAATCGCGAAAAGACGGGATGGCGCTCGGCCGGCGATCCGGTTGTGCTCAGGACATGGGGGGCCAGCTCGGCCCCGTCGTCATGGGATCCGATCTCCATCCGGCCGGTGCCCGCGGGCCGTCAGCTTGCTCCGCGGCCGTGCGGCGCAAGGGTCTTTGCCGTCACGGGAGGTCGGCGCTCCTCGCGCTCTGCTGCTGGGTATCGGGACTGCTTCTGGTCCGGGCGGCGCCGGCGGACGCCGTCGTCCCGCCGCCTCGCGCGCTCGTCCTCGATTCCTATCATCCCGGCCACCCGTGGGCCGACGCCGAGCTCGAGGGCGCGGTCCGGGTGCTGAAGCAGGCGCGGCCGGACCTCTTGGTCTCCGTCGAGTATCTCGACCGGGACCGTCAACCGGATCCGGCCGACCTTGTCCGGGTGACCCGGATCCTGGGCGAAAAATACAAGGACACCTCGTTCGCCGTCGTGGTCGCCCTCGACCAGGCCGCGCTGGACCTGCTGGTCGCGCGGCGGGAGACGCTTTTCACCGGTGCGCCGGTCGCGTTCTGCGGCGTGGAGGACCTGCCGGGCACGGTGGACGGGGCGGCCCGGTGGTTCACCGGCGTGCGGGAGCGCCTGGACCTGGTCGGCACCGTCCAGCTGGCGTTGCGACTCCAGCCGGATCTCCGGCGGTTGCTCGTCTTCAACACCGCGACCACGAAGGCCCGAAGGGTCCGCTCCGAACTCGTCAAGGCCATGCCGGGGCTCCAGGAACGGGTCGCGGTGGAAGTGCTGACCAACGCGCCGTTGCCGGACCTCTTCGCGCAGGTCGCCCCGCTCGGCGTGGATTCCGCGATCCTGGTGGTGCCGTCCACCGGCGGCATCCCGGTGCAGGCCGCGCTGCGGACGCGGACCGGGGCTCCGCTCTACGGCCTGCAATCGCCGGACCAGCTCGGCTTGGCGGTGGGCGGGAGCTACTCCGACGGACACCGGCACGGCGAGGCCGCGGCCCGCATCGCGCTGCGCCTGCTCGCCGGCGAAGCGGCGGCGGGGATCCCGGTCGCCGAACACCCGCCGTTCCGCCTGGCCGTGGACCGCGCCGAAGTCCTGCGCCTCGGGCTCGAGCCGACGGGGCTGCCGTCCACGGCGGAACCGGTGAACCGTCCGCCCACCCTCTGGCAACGCCACGGCCGTCCGCTCGCGAGCTCGGCGATCGCCCTGGCCGTCATCGTCCTCGGGCTGGCCTCGCTCGTGCGGGCCGTCCGGTTGCGCCGCCGCGCCGAGGCCGCGCTCGGCGCCAGCGAGCAGCGTTACCGGCTGCTGGTGGAGAACTCCCACGACGTGGTCACCGAGATGTCGGCCGACGGGACCATGCTCTTCTGCACCGCCAACGTGAGCTCGGTGCTCGGCCACGGGGCCGCCGATGTCGTGGGGCGCGACGCCTTCCAGCTCGTGCATCCGGACGACCTGGCCGAGACCCGGACCTCGTTCATGATGCCGAAGGGCACGCTGACTTTCCGCGTGCGCCACCGGGACGGTTCCTGGCGCTGGATCGACACCAGCAGCCAGCGCTACCGGCCCGATGACGGCGGCGAGCGCGTGGTGCTCGTGTCCCGCGACGTCACCGAGCGCGTGCTGGCCGCGCAGGAGCACGAGCGGATGGAGGAGAACCTACGCCAGGCGAAGAAGCTCGAGGCGTTGGGCACGCTGGCCGGCGGCATCGCGCATGATTTCAACAACCTGCTCACGGTCATCCTCGGCAACACCGGGCTGTTGAGGGAGGACTTCCACCGGGACGGCGCCGCCGGCGAGAGCGTCGCGCAGATCGAGCGGGCGGCTTTCCGCGCGCGCGACCTCATCAAGCAGGTGCTGACCTTCAGCCGAGCCCAGGCGACCCGGCGGCATCCGCTCCAGCTCGGCCCGCTCATCGAGGAAGCGGCCGACCTCGCGCGTTCCACGGCGCCGGCGACCTCGCGGGTCCTGGTCGATTGCCCGGCCTCGTTGCCGTCCGTCCCGGCCGACGCCACGCAGATGCACCAGGTGTTGCTGAACCTCTGCAACAACGCGCTCCAGGCGATGGGCCCTGCCGGCGGCCGGGTCGAGATCACCGCGCGGGCGGTCGATCTGGACGAGGAGTTCTGTCAGGCGCATCCGCCGCTGCGGCCCGGTCCCCACGTGCGGCTGACCGTCGGGGACACCGGGCCGGGCATGGATGCCGCGACGCTCGCGCACATCTTCGAGCCCTTCTTCACCACGAAGGAACCGGGGCAAGGGACCGGCCTCGGGCTCGCGGTGGTGCACGGCGTGGTCACCGGCCACCAAGGATCGGTCACCGTCCGGAGCCGTCCGGGCGAGGGCACGAGCTTCGAGATCCATCTGCCGGTGTCGGCCGAGGACGGTGCCGCGCCGGCAGGGCCAGGCACGGAGATGCCCCTCGGCAACGGCGAACGGATCCTCCTCGTCGACGACGAACCCCAGGTCGCGGCGACCGGCCGACGTGTGGTCGAGGTGCTCGGCTACGCGGTCGAGGTCTGTCATTCACCGAAGGAGGCCCTGGAGAGGTTCCGCCGGGACCCGGAGCATTTCGCTCTCGTCATCACCGATCTGGCGATGCCGGGAATGAGCGGCACGGCGTTGGCGCAGGAGATCCTCGGGACGCGGCCCGGCGTGCCCGTCCTCCTGATGAGCGGGAACGTGGGGATGCTCGACGAGGCGGCCGTCCGCATGGCCGGGCTGCGCGGGATCCTCGACAAGCCGTTCGACGTCGTGCAGATCGCGACCGAGATCCGCCGGTGCCTCGACGTCCCGCCGCGGACCGTGTGACCGCGGCGCAGTTTCCCTGAAGTAGGTTTTGCCAACGCACCGCGGTCCGGCACTGTCCGCCGACCTGCGGTCCGTCCGGATGACCTGGACGCCCCGCGATGCTCCCCCGCTTATGGAAACCACGATCGAACTCGGCACCACCCGCACCGGCAGCTCGTTCCTGCCGAAGCTCCATGAACTCTGCGCCGCGCTGGTCGCCCAGCCCGAGTTCGTCTCCATCCGCGACCGCATCGAGACCTTCGGTCGCGACGAGGCGGCCCGCGCGCAGCTCGCCGCGCTGAACGAGCAGGCCGGTCTGCTCCAGCAGAAGCAGCAGATGGGCCTGGCGCTCGACGACGCGGAGATCGCGGGCTTCGAGAAGCTCCGCGAAGGCTTCGTCGCCAACCCGGTCGCCCAGGCGTTCCTCGCCGCGCAGGAAGAGATGCAGGGGTTGCGCGACACCATCAACGACCACGTCGGCAAGACCTTCGAGCTCGGCCGCGTGCCGAAGGCGTCCGATTTCGCCGGTTCGTGCGGCACCGGTTGCGGCTGCGAGAACTGAGCGCAGCGCCGGAGCGGCGGGATGCCTGGGCAGAGCCTTCCGTGTCCGGCACCCCGCTCCGCGTCATCGGTGGCGCGCGATCAAGCCAGCCCGGTTCCTTACCCATCGGACGTCCGTGGAACGGATGCCGACGGCCCTGGCCGCGCCTTGGCCCACACTTCTCAGGAGGCGGCCGGGGCAGGGAACCCGGGCTGGCTTGGATCTGCCTGACGATCCTACGGCGGCCCGGCCGAGGGTTCGCGGAACCAGTCCACGAACAGCTCTTCGAGCGTCAGGGGGAAGACGTTTACCCGGACCCCGGGGAGGGCGCGCACGCCGGCGAGCTGCGCGTCGTCCGCGATCCGGGCGAGCGCGGTCACCACGGGGCCGAGGGTCTGCGACTTGAGCGCTCCGGGGATGGTGAAGTCCCGCGGCGCCGCGTCCTCCGCGAAGACCACCTGCACGCGCCGCATCGTGCGCTGCCAATCCTCGACCGCGCCTTCGGCGACGATCCGGCCGTGGTCCATGATGCCCACCTGCGTCGCGAGGCGTTCCAGGTCGCCGAGCAGATGGGTCGAGAGAAGGATGGTGCAGCCGTCGCCGCGGAGCAGGACGTCGATGAGGCAGGAGTTGAGCTCGCGGCGGGCGATGGGGTCGAGACCGGCAGCGGGTTCGTCGAGCAGCAGGACCTCCGGGCGCGACGCCATCGCCAAGGCGAGCGCCGCGAGACGTTGGTTGCCTCCGGAGAGCCGTGCGATGGGGACGTCCATCGGGAGTTCCCAGCGAAGGGCGTGCTCTTTGAGCAGCGCGGAGTCCCAGGTCTCGTAGAAATGGCCGGTGTACCGGCCGAGGTCGGTGAGGCTCATCCAGTCGGGCACCTGCTGTCCCTGCGAGACGTAGGCGACGCGTTGGCGGTGCCCGCGGGGAGCGTCCCAGAGCGACCGGCCGAGCACGCGGACCTCGCCGGCATCGGGCCGGAGCAGGCCCATGAGCAGTTTGAGCGCGGTGGTCTTGCCGGCGCCGTTGCGGCCGATGAGCCCGTAGACCTCGCCGGGCAGGACCTGCAGGTCGAAGCCGTTCACCGCCACCGCACCGGTCCGGAACGTCTTCCGGAGCCGACGGGCATGGATGGCCGGTCCCATGGGATCCTCCGGGGCGTCACCGTCCGCCGTTCATGACCGCGAACTTCACCGGGGCCTCGTCGGCCGCGCGGTCGGTGGAGAGCGCTCCGAGCTCCTCGCGCACGACGTCGATGACCTTGGGCGTGGACATGTGCAGCTGGGTGGCCTCGACGGCGAGCTGCTTGGCGGCCCGGCGCAACGCGTCCTCCTGCTCGGCGGTCGTGAGGGCCTGGGCGTTGGCCGCGATGAAGGCGCCCTTGCCGTGGCGCTTCTCGACGAACCCGGCGCGCTCCAGCTCGGTGTAGGCCTTCACCACCGTGGTCGGGTTCACGCCCAAGGCCGCCGCCAGCTCGCGGATGGACGGGATCTGGTCGCCCGGACGCAAGGTGCCGCCGGCGACGTAGTAGATGAACTGGTCCATCATCTGACGGTAGACCGGCACACCGGAACGGTCGTCGATCTGGAGATGCAGTTTGGGAGCCATGATGAAGCCGTTCTCTGCTGTTTGATGACAGCCACACACACGGCGGTCAACGGTGATTTCCTCGGATCGGCCGACCGGATCGTGGAGAAGGCTACTCGTGTCCGGCGGACGGCGGCGCAAGCGGGGGGCGGCGCCCCGGCCACCGTCACCATCGTCCCGGATCAGGCCGATGGCCGAGGTCACATCCGGCCGTGGCGCAGGATGGAGATGAGCAGCCCGAAGCCCATCAGGCCCGCGAAGAGGTACCCCACCAGACCGAGCGCCGAGATGCCGTGCCATACCGGCGGCACGCGCGCGTGGATCACCACCGACGACGCGATGACCAGCGCCGCCAGCACCAGCGCGAACGAGAGCCGGTTGCTGGCGCGGTCCAAGGTGGCGTCGAGCGGTTCGAGGCCCTCGTGGCGGAAGGTGACCTTGGACTTGCCGCCCTTCACCTGCGCCAGCAGCCGGCGGAACTCCAGCGGCACCTCCCGCAGGAACGTCGCTGCGTCCCCGCCGAAGCTCAGCATCTCGCGCAACATCCGCCGCGGCGCCACGCGGTCCATCCGCACCTGCTTCATGAACGGCTTCGCCTGCGCGATGAGGTCGTGCTCCGGATCGAGCCGGCTCACGAGGTCCTCCATCAGGCCCAGCGCCTTCAGCATCGTGGACATGTCCGGCGGCATGGTCAGCGAATGCCGGGTCGTCAGGTGGAAGAGGTGGTTCACCAGCTTGCCGAAGACCATGTCGCCCATCGCGAGGTAGAAATGCTGGTGCATGAACTCCGCGACGTCCGCCTCCAGCCCGGGTCGCGGTGGATCCAGCTCCGCGCCGGCGAGCTTCAGCAGCGCGGAGGTCACGTCCCCCTCGCGACGCCGGGCGATGCCGATCACCAGGTCGGCGAACGTCTCCCGCGAACGCCGGTCCAGATAACCCATCATCCCGAAGTCGAGGAAGCACACCACGTTGCCCGGCAGGATGTGGATGTTCCCCGGATGCGGGTCCGCGTGGAAGAACCCGTGCAGGAACACCTGCCGCATCACCAGGTCGGCGATGCGCGTGGCGATGACCCGGCGGTCGAGGTCCGCGGCGTCCAGCGCGTCGAGGCGCGATGCCTTGATGGCCTGGATGTGCTCCATGGTGAGCACGCGCGACGTGCTGGTCCCGCGGTACAGGACCGGGACGTGGACCGTCGGTTCGCCGGCGAACTGGTGCGCGAACCGCTCCAGGTGCGCCGCCTCGGCCCCGAAATCGAGCTCCTGCTCCATCCGCCGGGCGAACTCCGCGACGATCGCCGTCGGCCGATGGACCGCCCAGCCCTCGGCGTGGTGCTCGAGCAGCGCCGCGAGCTGGGCCATCAGCTGGAGGTCCGTGCGGACGATCTCCGCGATGCCCGGTCGCTGGACCTTGAGCACCACCGCCTCGCCGGTCGGCAGCATCGCGGCGTGGACCTGCGCGATGGACGCCGCGCCGAGCGGAACGGTGTCGATTGCCGCGAAGCAAGCGCCGAGCGGACGCCCCAGCTCCGATTCGATCACCTTGCGGATCTCCTCGAAGGGCAGCGGCGGCACGGAATCCTGGAGCTTCTTCAGCTCGTCCGTGAAATCGCGCGGCAGCAGATGCGTCCGCGACGAGAGCAGTTGGCCCAGCTTCACGAACGTCGGCCCGAGCTCCACGAAGGCGCGCCGAAGCTTCTCCGGTTGGGAGAGCATGGCGATGGCCTCCTGGTCCTCACGCGTCTTGCGGAAGCTCCAGCGCAGCGCGCTCGGCAACGGCAGCCGGCGCGCGAGGTCCTCGTACCCGTAGCGGAGGAACACGCCGACGATGGTGCGGTACCGCTGCGCTTGGCCGACGGCGCGTCCGAGGTCTCTGAAGCGGTCGATGATCATGGGGTCAGGTCGCCACGGCGCGGGCCGCCGCCGGGTGCCGGACCCGGGTGGGTCGGGCACCGATCGGTCTTCCCTGCTTTGGCCTTCCTCCGCAGCGTCGTCGTCGCGGGGTGGATCGGCAATGCCTCGCACCGTGGCGAGGATGCGATCCCGTCGGGACGGGAGGCGGCCGAGCCATCGGGCGGCCTCGCCTCCGGTTCCCGGCGTCGCCGACATTTCACCGACTGGCGCTTGTCCAAAGGCGCGGTTCGTTGGAACTTCCGGCCCGGACGCTGTCCCCAGCCATGTTCCAGAACTTCGGAGAGATGCTGCTGTTGTTCGTCGCCGTCGGGCGGGCGCTCCCTCGCGTCTGGCGGGAACGGCGCAAGGTCGCGGAGCAGCTCTTCGACATCGGCAACGCCAGCCTCTTCATGGCCTGCACGCTCTCGCTGTTCATCGGCGGCGTGCTCGCGCTCCAGACCGGTCCGGTGCTGGTCGAGCGCGGTCTCGGCTCCGCGCTCGGCGGGCTGGTGGCTCTCGGCCTCTGCAAGGAGCTCGCGCCGGTGATGATGGCCGTGCTCATCGCCGGCCGCATCGGCTCGGCGATGGCGGCGGAGCTGGGCTCGATGCGCGTGTACCAGGAGATCGACGCGCTGCGCACGCTGAACATCAACCCGGTCCATTACCTCGTCCTGCCGCGCGTCGTGGCCATCGGCCTCGCGCTGCCGTGCCTGGTGGTCTTCGCCAACCTCGTGGGCTGGCTGGGCGGCGCGATCGTGTCGCTGCTCAACGACCGCATCGCCGTGTCGTGGTCGGGTTATTTCGGGAACATCCGCGAGACGGTCGATTTCTCGGACGTCGCGAACGGCCTGGTGAAGTCGTTCGTGTTCGCGGTGGTGATCGGCGTGGTCTCCTGCCACCAAGGGCTCACGACGCTGGGCGGTCCGCGCGGTGTCGGACGCAGCGTCACCAAGGCGGTGGTGAACTCGCTCGTGCTCATCCTGCTGCTCGACTACGTGCTCACCCGCGTGCTGCTGCCGTTCGACAAGGGCTGGCGCTTCTGAAGGACCGACCCCGCGTATGGCTTCCCCCGTTCCTCCACCGACCTCCCCGACGGCGACCGGCATCCCGGTGGCCGTGCGCGGCCTGCGGAAATCCTTCGGCGACCAGGCGGTGCTCAAGGGCGTCGACCTCGACATCCGCGCGGGCGAGGTCTTCGTGCTGATGGGGCCGAGCGGTTCCGGCAAATCGGTCTTCCTGCGGCATCTCATCGGGCTGGAGGCGCCGGATTCCGGCGAGATCCGGCTGGGCGGCGAGCTGGCGACGAGCGAGGGCCTGGGCGAGCGGTACCGGCTGGCGATGGTCTTCCAGAGCGGCGGCCTGCTGAACTCGCTGACGGTCGCCGAGAACGTGGGCCTCTATCTTTCCGAGCACCGGCTCAAGCCGTCCGCCGAGATCGCGCGCGTCGTCGCGGAGAAGCTGGCGGCGGTGCGGCTCGAACCGTCGGTGGCGGCGAAGTATCCGACCGAGCTCTCGGGCGGCATGCGCAAGCGCGTCGCCATCGCCCGGGCGTTGGTGACCGATCCCCAGCTGGTGCTCTTCGACGAGCCGACCAGCGAACTGGATCCCCTGGTGGCCCTGGCCATCGGACGGGAGATCGTCGGGCTCAACCACCGCACCGGCGCGACCATCGTGGTGGTCACCCATGACCGCGACCTCGCCTTCGGCATCGCGGACCGGATCGCCTTCCTCGACGGTGGGGAGATCGCGGCCATCGGCTCTCCCGCCGAGATGCGCGCGTCGAGGCACCCGTTGCTCCAACAGTTCCTCGCGGCGGACTTCAAGCCCGAGTGACCGTTCCTTTTTGCCGGATCCCGCCTATCCTGATCCCGACCGCGCCATGAAAAACACCCTTGAGACCCGTCTCGGAATCTTCTTCGCCCTCGTGGTCATCGCCGCGTTCATGCTGTTCGAGCTGATCGGCAGCGGGGCCGTCTTCGCCCGCGGCCGCGAGGTGAGGGCGCAGTTCTCCAGCGTGCGCGACCTCAAGAGCGGCGACCCGGTGAAGCTCGCCGGCGTCACCATCGGCCGCGTGAAGTCCATCAAGCTCGCCGGCACCAAGGTCGAGGTCGTGATGGCCGTCGATCCGGCCGCCGAGGTCCGCACCGACAGCCTGGCGACCGTGCAGTTCACGGGCCTGATGGGGCAGAACTTCGTCTCGCTCACCTTCGGCTCCGGCACGGCGCCGCTGGTGGTCGACAAGAGCACGGTGCTCGCCTCGAAGGAGCAGCCGGACCTGGCGGCGATCATGGGCAAGCTGGACGGCGTGGCGGACGGGATCCAGAACATGACCAAGAGCTTCAGCGGCGAGGAGTTCAGCAAGCTGCTCGGGCCGTTCACCGACTTCATCAAGCAGAACCAGCCCAAGCTCGCGATCATCCTCGGCAACCTGCAGAACATCTCGACGGATGTCGCCGAGGGCCGCGGCACTGTCGGCAAGCTCATCCGCGACGACACGCTCTACCAGACCGCGCTCTCAACGGTCACCAACCTCAACGCGGCCGTCGTCGACGTGAAGCCGCTCGCCGAGGACGCCCGTGCCGCCGTGGCCGAGGCCCGCCAGATGGTCGCCGGCATGAACAAGGGCGAGGGCACCGTCGGCAAGCTGCTCAAGGACGACAAGCTCTACACCGAGACCACCACCGGCATGGTGAACCTCAAGGAGATCCTCCAGAAGATCAACGGCGGCACCGGGACGGTCGGCCAGCTCGTGAACGACGGCGCCTTCCTGAAGAACGTGAAGCTCACCTTGCAGAAGGTGGACAAGGCGACCGAGGGCCTCGAGGACACCGGCCCGCTCAGCGTCCTCAGCTCCGTCATCGGCAACCTGTTCTGACGCGCCGCCGCGCCGTCTGCCGGCTGGACATGCGGGGTCGGGGATGGATATTGCCCGCGTCCGAACCAACCGATCCACCCATGGTCCGCTATATCCTCAGGGGGCTGACCCATCCGCTCCAGCATGAGCTGCACAGCGGGTTGAACACCATGGGCCGGAACCCGACGAACGAGTTCCGCATCTCCGACGCGAGCGTCTCCAGCTTCCATGCCGAGGTGACGGTCCTCGACGACGGCAGCGCGGTGGTCGTCCGCGATCTCCAGTCGACGAACGGGACCTTCATCGACAGCGATCCCGTGGAAGAAGCCCCCATCCTCGCCGGACAGACGCTCCAGCTCGGCGCGGTCGAGCTCCGCCTGGAGGCCGAGACCTTCGAGATCCGCATCCCGGGCTCCACGGGACCGCAGGCCGCGGTGCCGGCAGGCGAGCTCGCGGCGCTGCCCGACGGCACGCTCGCCTGCTCTAGGAACCCGTCGTTGCCGGCGACGCACCGTGCGGTCCACGGCTGCGGCGCGGTGGTGAGATGCCCGGCCGTCTTCAACATCGCGAGCCTCCGGGCGATGAAGCTCTCGGGCGGTGCGGCCGGGCTGCTCTTGTTCTGCCCCGATTGCAACGCCAAGTGCGGGCCGTTGCCGGGCGTGGACGGGTCGGCCTCCAAGGGCAAAGGGATCTTCTCCCGGCTCACCCAGACCATCCAGCTGGGCTGGAAGAAGTGACCGGCGCGCGGCCGTCCAAACGAGCGTCCGCGCGCCGTGCCGTGATCACTCCGCCGGGACGATCTTCCAGACCTTGCCCTTGCCGGGGACGAGGCTGTTGGCGCCGTTGGTCAGCACGTACAGCTCGCCGCGCTCGTCCTGTCCGAACGCCGTGATGTAGGCGCCGAGGGGCGACGGCGCGGTCACGGTCAACGGCTCGAAGGTCCAGCGGCCCTTGCCGTCCGCCGGACGCGTCGCCGCGAGCAACGTGCCCTGCGGCAGCGCCCAGTTGCGCGACCAGTCGCCGAAGACGTAGCGGCCTTCCAGCTGCGGCAGCGCCTTGCCGCGGTACACGTAGCCGCCGGTGATGCTGATGCCCACGGCCTCCGGGTCCTTCTTGCCGCCGGTGTGCTTGTACTCGAGGACCGGGTCGACCAAGGGCTCGCCCCTGGTCCCGGTGCGCGGGGCATCGGCTGGCGGCGTGTTCGGCGCCTTGGCGTCGAAGCCCTGGAACCCTTCGCGCAAGGACCAGCCGTAGTTCGCGCCCTTGGTGATGATGTCCACCTCCTCGAAGAGGTTCTGCCCGACATCGGCGGCGAAGAGCTCGCGCTGGCCGCGTTTGTCGAAGGTCAGCGCCCAGACGTTGCGCAGACCGTAGGCCCAGATCTCCGGGCGGGCGGCCTTGCCGTCGGCGAAGGGGTTGTCGCGCGGGATGCGGTATTTGCCCGGCGCGCTCACGTCGAGCCGGAGCACCTTGCCCAGATGGGTCGAGAGGTCCTGGCCGTTGCCGGTCTCCGGACGCTTGCCGCGGTCGTTGGCGGCCCCGCCGTCGCCGACGCTCATGTAGAGCAGGCCGTCCGGACCGAACGCCAGCCGGCCGCCGTTGTGGTTGGAGAACGGCTTGTCCACCTCCAGCAGCACGCGCTCGGAGGCGAGGTCGACCTGCATGGGTTCACCGACGGGCACGACGAACTCGACGAGCCGCAGCGTGCAATCGAAATCGGCCGGGGCCGAGGCGCGGCGCGGCGCGGTGTAGGTCGCGAAGAGCCGGCGGTTGCTGGCGAACCCGGGGTGCGGCGCGACGCACAGCAGTCCGCGTTCGTCGAAGGCGCCGAGGTTGAGCGCGGAGAGGCGGTTGGTGAGCACCGCCACCGGCGCCTCGGCCAGCTTGCCGTGCTCGTCGATGAGGCGGATCCGGCCGGTCTGCTCGACCACCAAGGCGAGGCCGTCCGGCAACGGTGCGTAGCTGACGGGCTGGGTGAGGCCTTCGGCGACGAGCTTCAGCGCGACGCGCGGCGCTTCGGCGAGGACCGGGACGGCGATGGCTGCGGCGGCGGCGACGGCGAGAGCGAGGTTCTTCATCGGATGGACGGGAAACTAGGCGCGCGGTCCGCGGAGGGAAGCCCGGATCGATGGACGATCCGTGTCGGCAAGAAGCCGGAGGCGATCGATCCCGCGGCGCCTCAGCGGGCGCCCCAACCGAACAGCACGGCCGAGGCCTCGTGGAAGCGGTCGTCCTGGAAGCCACGGGGCAAAGGTGCTTGCCCGGGTCCCAGCGACGGGTTCCACGACCAAGCGGCCGGGGCTTCGCCGATGCCTCCGTATTCCCGGGGCGCGAACGGGTTGATGAGCTGCAACGCCTTCACCTTCTCCGGCCGGGCGAAGACCGCGCCCACCGAGCCGTGACGCTCGATCAACTTGTCGGGCGTGCTGGGTTGGAGGCGTTCCTGGACGTTGGTCTGGGACTGGCGGTGCAGCTTCACCACGGGATTGGCGGCCGCCGCGGTCTGGACGGCGACCGGCGTGGCCACCGGGACCGGAGTCGGAGCCGCGGCGGTCGTCGCCCGGGTCTCCTCGGCGAGGCCTCGTGCCGCCGACAGCATCAGGAACGATGCGATGACGATGCTCCGGGACTTCGGACCGTGGACCTGGGACTTGTTCATGGGAACCAAGGGTTGTCGGACTTCTCCTGCGCGACGGTCGTGAGCGGGCCGTGGCCGGGGCAGATCAAGGTGTCGCCGGGCAGGGTGAAGATCTGTTCGCGCACCTTCGACCGGGCGAGGTCGAGCAGGTCGCGCGCGCCGCCGATCGAGCCCGCGTAGATCGCGTCGCCCACGATGGCGATGAAGGGCGCGTCCGAGGGCCAGTTGCCGACGACGAAGGTGATGCCGTCCTCGGCATGGCCGGGGGTGTCGCGGTTGGTCACGCGCAGGCTGCCGAGCGTGATGCAGTCGTTGCCGCGGAGGCGCTGGTCGACCGGGGCGGTCTTGGACCCGGAGTGGACCCGGGCCTTCGGGAACTTCGCGCGGATGTCGCCGAGGGCCGCGATGTGGTCGGCGTGCGAATGGGTGATGAAGATGTGCTTGAGGGCGAGCTGGTTCTCCTCGATGAGCGCGAGGAACGGCGCCGCGGCGAAGCCGGTGTCGAACAGGGCGGCCTCGCGGGTGACCTCGTCCCAGACGAGATAGGCGTTCACCGTCATGCCGTCGCCCTCGCTGGTGACCATGCGGAACTCGCACCAGGCCGAAGTGTCCACCGGTGCCGGTCTCCAGCCCTTGGCCTGCCGCCCGAGGCGGGCGCCGTCGATGGTGAGCAGCTTGCCGAGCGCGACGACATCGGTCCCGGCGGGGAGGACGGCGGTCTCTTCGAGCGCGGTGTAGGCGGCGAGGCCCAGGCCGGCCGCTTTGGCGGCGGCCTCCGGCGTCGTATGGGTCGAGGCGCGGGCCTTGCGGAGGATGTCACCGATCGTGTCTTCGAGCGTCACGCCGCACACCATAGAGGCCGGTCCCGCCGCAACGCAACAGGCCGGGTGAACGTCCTCCGGGGTCCGGCCCGACGTCTGTCCATCGGGCCGAGGCGCGTACCGGCAGGGCATGGCCGGCAAGAAGGGCGCGGATGCAGGATGCCATCCTATCCGGCGACGCCCGTGCGCTCGGGGCGCTTGGGATCTCCCCCGCGTCCTTGGGACTGACAGTCCCAAGAACCGGCAGGCTGGAAAGCCTGCCCTACGAGCCCTCGGCGAGAACCAGCCGTTCGTGGGGACCCTCCGACGAACGGATCGTCCCCGCGTCTCGGAGCAATCCGCCGCCGACCAAGACAGTGACGGATGCGGACGGAGGAATGCAGATGTAGGGCAGGCTTTCCAGCCTGCCGGTTCGGCGGACTTTCCAGTCCGCCGGGAGGCACCGGCGGTGCGGTGCGGTGCGCCCTTGTGAAAGGCGCCTCGTGGAAAGCCGTTGGCATCCTCCGTGAAAGCGGCTCTCATCTCTGGCGTTCACCTGTGTAAACCCGCGCCCGCATGAGCTCCAAGACCGTCCAGTTCCTCCAGTCGTGCACCTCGGACGACGACATCGACATCGTGAAGCTGGTCGATTGCGTGGTCGTGGACGCGGTGCGGGCCGGTGCATCGGACATCCATATCGAGCCCTGGGAGAGCTCGATCGCCGTGCGGGTCCGCCTCAGCGGCGTGCTCAACGAGCTGGTCCACCTGCCGAGCGACCTGCACCCCAAGGTCGTCGGGCGCCTCAAGATCATGGCCAATCTCATCGGGCATGAGACGAGCCTGCCGCAGGAGGGCCGGGCGAACACCTTCGAGGAGGCGGGCAACGTCGTGCTGCGCATCTCCACCTTCCCGACCATCCGCGGCGAGAAGGTCGTCGTCCGCATCTTCGATCCCAAGGGACGCAGCTTCGACCTCGACGCGCTCGGCATGGAGGAGGACTCGCTGGCGACGTTCAAGACCCTGCTCCTGCGGCCCACCGGGCTGATCCTGCTCACGGGGCCCACCGGTTCCGGCAAGACCACGGCCATCTACGCCGCGCTCCACCATCTCATCGACCGCGCCGGCCCGAGCATCAGCGTGGCGACGGTGGAGGACCCCGTGGAGTTCAACCTGCCGCTCATCGCCCAGTCGCAGTGCAACCCGGCGCGGGATTACACCTATCCGGTCGCCCTGCGGTCGCTCATGCGGCAGGACCCGCAGGTGATCATGATCGGCGAGATCCGCGATTCGGAGACGGCGAACATCGCGGTGCAGGCGGGCCTGACCGGGCATCTCGTGATGAGCACCATCCATGCGTCGAGCACGGCCGGCGTCTTCGCGCGGTTGATCAACATGGGCATCGAGCCGTTCCTGCTCGCGTCGTCGATCGTGGGCGTGCTCGGCGTCCGCCTCGTGCGCCGCAACTGCCCGGTCTGCACCGAGCCCTATTCGCCGGACGAGGCCCTGATGCGACTGCTGCCGCCCGACCTCATCGAGACCGCCCAGTTCCGCAAAGGCGCGGGATGCGCGGCCTGCAACCACACCGGCTTCTCCGGGCGCGTCGCCGTCACCGAGATGCTCACCGTCGGCGAGACCCTGCGCGAGGCCATCCTCGAACGCACCACCACGCGCCGCCTCCAGGAGATCGCCCAGGCCGACGGCCTGTTGACCCTCTGGCAGAAGGGTCTCCGTCGGGTGGTCGACGGTGAGACGACCTTGGAGGAGATCATGCGCGTGATCGGCCTCGAAGGATTCTGACCCCGGGCGTGGCTCAAGGCCCGCGCAGCCAGCGGATCAGGTCGGCGAGGTCCTGCGGCTTGAGCGCGGATTCGAAGCCGGCCGGCATGAGCGACAGCTTCATCGGTTCCATCGACGCGATGTCGCTCCGGAGGACCGCCTGCTCGGCCCCGCCGGCGACGCGGAGCACGATGTTGTTCGCGGTCTCCGCGGAGACCAGGCCCGAGAGCTCCTCGCCGGACCGCAGCCGCACCTGCCAACCGCGGTAGCGCGCCTCGACCGCCTGGCTCGGGTCGAGGATCGCCGTCGACAGCCAATCCGATGGCTTGTCGCCGACCATCGCCAGGTCGGGTCCCACCTCGTTGCCCTCGCCGCGCAAACGGTGGCATGGCGCGCAGAGCGCGCGGAACTGCTTCTGCCCGCGCGACGGATCACCGGTCCGCTTCCCGACGTCCGCGTAGCCGGCGATCACCTGCGCGCGGTCGGCGGACGACGGCTTCAGCACGGCTACGGCCGCCGGCGGCGACGGGACGCGACCGTCCGACTTGAGCTGCTGGAACAAGGCGCTGTCGGGCGACAGCGACGACATGACCGCGGCGCGGATCCATTCGTCCGCGCCGTCCCGCGCCGCGATCCGGCGGAGCACGGGCTCGCTGTCCGGCCCCGGCCAGGCGCCGAGCGAGAACGCCGCTTGGAAGCGCACCGACGCATCGCCGTCCGAAGCCAGGGCGGCCACGGCGTCGAAGAGTTCCCGGCCGGATCCGGCGGACGCCTCGCTCTGCCGGAGCGCTTCGCGGCGCACGTCGGGATGTGGATCGGCCAGCGCGGAGAGCAACGCCGTCCCCGGCAGACCGCGCAGCACCCCCAGCGTCGCGAGGGCCTGGATGCGGACCTGCGGCGCATGGGTCGCGGAGAGCAGCGGGAGCAGCAGCGTCGCCGTCGCGGGGTCCGCGCGTTCCATCAGCAGGCGTTGCGCGGTGTCGCGTTGCCAGCCGTTCACGCTGTCGAGCGCGGCGACCAGTCCGGCGGTGTCCTTGCGGGAAAGATCAGGGATGGCCCGGAGCGGACGACCCTCGGGGACGACGCGGTAGATGCGGCCCTTGTCGGATCCGGCGCGGACGTCGAGCCGCGCCTGCATCTCGGGCGAGATCCATTCCGGGTGCTCGATCACGAAGCGGTACATGTCCGCGACGTACAACGCGCCGTCGGGGCCGGTGCGGGTCGTGACCGGGCGGAACCAGTTGTCGGTGCTCGCGAGGAACTCGCTCCGTTCCTCGCCCGCCGCGCGATGGCTCGTGTGCCCTGCGCCGCCGCGCTCCAGCACCTCGCGGTGCACCGCGTTGTGCACCGGTTCGCTGGCGAAGACGGTCGTCGCGAACCCCGGGCCGAACAGGTCGTCGCGGTACGGCGTCGGGCTGCAACCGCTGGTGACGTGGTTGAGCGACCACGGCTGGTTCGGACGCAGCATCGGCGCGCTCGCCGGGAAGACGCGCGTGGGATCCGCGTAGTTCGACAGCACCTGCGAGACGCGCTTCACCGCGAGCCGCGGGTTCCGGCGGAGATAATGTTCCGGCAGCATCACCTGCCAGAGCCACGTGGGGTTGTTGTTGCCGAACCAATCCCCCCAGTCGTCGCGACGCCGGCCGAACTGCGTCTGCGCCGACACCGTCTCGATCTCCCCGGTCTCCGGCCGGAACCGGATGTCGCGGCCGCTGATGGAGACCACCTTGCCCGTCGCGGTCGACCGCACCGTTCCGCCGCTGTCGCCGTTGGCGGCGTAGACCCAGCCGTCGAGACCGAGCTCGAAGCCGTTGATGCGATGCTGCTGGTTGCCTTCGACGAAGCCGGTGAAGAGCACCCTTCGCACGTCGGCCCGGCCGTCGCCGTCGGTGTCCTCCGCGTAGAAGATGTCCGGCGCGGCCGCGACGAGGAGGCCCTTGCGCCACGGCATCACGCTCGACGGGAAGCCGACGCCCTCGAGGAACGGCACCGCGCGGTCGAAGATCCCGTCGCCATCGGTGTCCTCCAGACGTTTCACCACGCCGCCCGGCTTCCCTTTGCCGTCGATGCCGCGCGGATAATCCCGCATCTCCACCACCCACATGCGGCCTCCGGCATCCCACGCGAACGAGACCGGGTCGATGATCGTCGGCTCCGACGCCACCAGCTCCACGCGGAATCCCGCCGGCACGCGGAAGCTGGCGAGCGCCTCCTTTGGCGACAACGGCGGCGGCATCTCGAAAGCTGTCAGCGCCTTGAGCGGACGCCGTTCCACCGCGGCCGGAGCGCCGCCGGTCGCGGGCCGGGTGATCACCAGGTCGCCGGCCTCGACGCGCACCTTGGTTCCGATGAGCGAAGGCAACTCGTCCGCGGTCCCCTTGCGCGGACCGTTGCGCACGGGCTGCGACCAGCCGCGGTCCCAACCAAGATCGGGCCGCGCATCCCGCGTCCAGAGGTGGATGGCGATCCGTCGCGCGTCGGCGAACAGGATGTCATCCGACCCGTCGCCGTTGAGGTCGACGAAGCGCAGCCCTGCGTCCGCGCCGTCCGCGTCGACGAGCGCGATGCCGTCGGGCAGCGCGTAGCCGGCCTTCACCCACGCTTGGTCAGCGGCCGCCCAGCGCTGGATCGCGTTGGTCTTGGGGTCGCTCAGCAGGCGCTCTTGGACACCGTCGCCGTCGAAGTCGCGGAAGAGCATCCCGGGCGGGATGTTCTTCGGCACCGGCTGCGCTTCGAGAGGTCCGATCGTCGCGACGAGCATGGCGGCGGCCAAGAGACGGAGCGCGATCGACGGCCGGGGCGAGCGGTTCGGTTTCATGGGGTCGGGCGTAAGGAGATTCACCGGGCTCCGAGGACCGGGAGCCCGCTCGGCACCGAGGCGGGGATCGTCCGGTCGAAGCCGTCGGTGCTCAGCGCGTCCAGGAACGCTTCGAGCGCCGGGAAATCTTCCGGTGAAAGACGGAGCCGCGCGAGCAGCGGATCGAGCGGGACGTGCCCGGCCGCGACACCGCCGTCCGAGGTCTCGCTGACGGCTTCCGCGAGGTCGTCGTAGAAGACGAGCACGTCGCGCAGCGTCCGCAGGCGACCGTCGTGCAGGTACGGCGCGGTGTGCCGGAGATTCCGCAGCGACGGCGTGCGGAACGCGCGCGGGCCGGTCCCGGTGCCCGCCGCGCCGGCGACCTCGACCACGTGCGTCTTGAAATCGGAGAACATCGGACCGCCGTGGCAATGGATGCAGCCGGCATCCCGGAAGGCGCGGAGTCCTTGCCGTTGTGCGGCGTCCAGCGCCGCCGCGTCGCCCGCCAGGAACCGGTCGACCGGCGTGGGCGCTGCGACCAGCGACCGCTCGAACGCTGCGATGGCCCGCGCGAGACGGGTCGCGTCGACGGCTCCGGCGTCGTCTCCTCCGAAGACCGCGCGGAACTTCTCGCGATACCCGGGGATCGCCCGGACCCGTCGCACCGCTCCGTCCATCGCGTCGTCGCCGTCGCACGGTCCGGCGCACATCTCGCCGGGCGTCCGTAGCGGCACGAATACCTGGCGTTCGAGGCCGGCGACCCGCGAATCCCAGAACATCGGCGCCTCCGACGGGTCCGGCCCGGCACCGGAGACGAGGCCGTTGAACCCGACGTCGAGTAGGGTGGGCGTGTTGCGCGTCAGCAGCGGCCCGGGTGCGGATCCGGTGAAGACCCTCCCCGGGCCGGCCCCGCTGCCGCCGACGCCGATCGGGGTCGACCGTGAATCCGCCCAGCCGTGGCGCGGATCGTGGCAGGTGGCGCACGACACGTCGCGCGACGACGACAGCACGGGGTCGAAGAACAGCAGGCGTCCGAGCGCGACCTTGTCGGGCGTCGCGGGGTTCTCGCCGGGATCCGGCGCGGTCCTCGGCAACGGACGCGGCTCCATCTCCGGCGCCGGGTCGACGGGTCCGGCCGGCGCGGCGACGACGATGGCGGAAGCGAGGCCGACGAGGGCCAGACCGGTCGCCACCGTGCCGCGCAGGGACATCATCGCGACAACCGGTCGAGCACGTTGCGGGTGATGCGGTCCACCGCCGCGTCTCCGCCGCGGAGGCCGTGCGACCAATCGGTGCTGCCGCAGGTGAACACCGTGCCGCCGCGGGTGTGGACGCCGAGGACGGCATTGCCTTTGCGGCCGTTTTCCCAGCGCTCGTACCACTGGCAGTCGTCCGGATGCCACTGCGCCGGCGCGGTGCCCAGCACGGTGAACGACTCCGGCGTGCCGTCGCGATGGGTCGGGAACGGCAGGCCGTCCTTCCAGTCCAGTTCGCAGCCGTCGCATTCGTAACCGACGATGGTGTCCTTGCCGCCGAACTCGTCGCCCTTCTTGAGGCCGGTGCCCTCGAAGACCCAGTGCCCGGGCCGGTGCACGGTGAAGGCGCCGCTACCGTCCATCAGCTGGCCGTGGCTCTTGTGGTAGCCGCCCCAGAGGAACCCGACGCCGGTGAGCGTGTTCTCGGGGCGGCCGACCAGATGATGGCTCCAGAGCGACGACAACGTGGCGTTGCCCTGCCGGGCGCCGAAGACCGGATCGGATGCGAAGTTCTGCTTCCAGCAGGTCAGCGCCCGTCCTCCGTCCTCCTCGCGGACCTGCCAGCAGCAGGTGTTGCCGCTGAAGAACGCGACGTTGCCGCCGTCGGCGATGAACCGTTCGAGGTGGTCGCGCATCGGCGCGGACCAGTACTCGTCATGCCCGACGCTGAGCACGAGCCGGTACGCCTTGAGGACCTCCGGGCGCGAACCGAGGTCGCCGTTGGCCGCGTACTCGAGGACGTACCCGTTGCGTTCGGCCCACTCGATGAAGGGTTGTTCCCAGGTGCCGAACATGATGTTCGGCGGCCGTTCGAAGGAGACCCGGTGGCCCTGGTTGCCGGCGCGTCCGTGGAAGCCGTACAGGCTGAAGCCGCCCCAGTTGTTGTAGGCGTTGTAGGTGTGGGTCGAGAGCTGGAGCAGGATCTTGGACGTCTTGCCCGGCTCGGCGGCGCGCAGGACGAAGTAGCAGATGCCTTCCGCCGTCCGGGCGCCCCGCTGGGTGAATGTCCCGCCGCCGTCGCGGGCACGGAGCGTCACCCGGTAGAACCCGCTGCGCCAATCCTCCGGGATCTTCAGCGCCACCGCCGTCGGCCAACGGCATCCGGACGCCGAGGCGTCCACCGGCACCGGATGCTCCCGGCCGGGCACGGCATCCACCGACCGCACGGAGACGCGCTCCGCGCCGACGCGCGCGACCTCCACCGAGAAGGTCGCCGCGCGGGTGGCCACGTGCAGCGTCAGCTCGGCGCCGGGCGCGGCGCTCACGCGGCCGGCGTAGCCCGCGACG
>CANGMH010000027.1 GCA_947454005.1 Verrucomicrobiota bacterium | reverse complement strand
GGAGCGCATGCTCCACGTCATCGATGGTCTTGACGCTGGTGTCGAGGTATTCGATGAAGAACGCCAAGCCCACGCCGAGCAAGATACCTGCGATGGCGCCCAAAGTGATGTTCAGGCCTTTGCTCGGTTTGACCGGCCGAAGACCGGGCTGGGCCTTGTCGATGAGCTCGACGCTCGAGGTCTTCCCGATCTTGGAGTTCACGTTCTCTTGGATGATCTGGCCCTGGAGAGCGGCCCGCATCCGTTCCAAAGTGTCCAACTCCTTCTTTTTGGTACGATAAGGCTGGTATTCGACCATCTTGGTCGCGTCCTCCTTCTTCGCCGCGTCCAGCTTCTCTTGGGTCTTCCGGAGGGTGTCACGGTCCGTCTGCACCTGGAGCGCCAGCGCGGACATGATCCCTTCGACAGCTTGGTCGATCTGGCTGTTGAGCTTGGCCAGCACATCGTTCACCCGTTTGACATCCGGATGTTCCGGGCCGAGATCGGGGTTCAGGGAAGTCCTGCGGACCTCCGTCGTGCTGAGGTCTTGGAGGAGGTTCTGCAACAACGGCGTAGGATGCGCGACGTTCAAAGCTTGCCGCAGAGCTTCACCGCTCTTCGATTTCAAACTGCTCAACAGGTTCTCGCTCTGGCTCAACCGAGACTCGACGTCGGTCAGATACATCCCGAGCCGCCTGAGCTCATCCGTCGAGAGAGATTGGAACTGAGAACCATCCGCGACGATATCGGGGATCTTGAGCTCCAACTTCAGTTTGTCGACCTCCGCGGTAGCGGCCTTTACCTGTCCATCGAGTTTGGCCAACTCGTTGGTGAAGGCTCCGAGGCCTTGGACGCTTTTCCCGTTCCGCAGCGTGTTGCGGTAGTCCTCGTACACGCGCGCCACGGCGTTCGCGATGTCGGCGGCCAGCTGCTTGTCACCGCAGATCGCGGTCACCTCGATGATGCTGGTGTTGCGGAACTGCTTGACCTCGACCTCACGGTTCAGGAATTCAAACGACTCTTGGGTCGTGAACTCACGTGTGGATTTATAGCGTTCGGCGTACTTCTTGTTCAGGTCGAGCTGCTCGATGACCTGGTCAAGGATCCGATGCGATTTGAGGATCTCGAACTCGGTCGCGAGGAAGTAGTTGTCGAACACCGAGGTCGCCGCGCCCCCTCCGAACGGGGTGATATCCGGCGTATCTTTCTCGACGCGAAGACGAGCGGTGCTCGAGAACGAGACCGGTAGCACAAACGTGACCGCCGTCGTGGTGATGACCACCAACAGGAACACCGCAAGGATGATGATCTTACGGAGGCGTATGATCCTCCAGTAATCCAAGAAGTGGAGCCTTGCTTCAGGAGTCTGCTGATTTTTGACGGGGTCCATGCAAAAAAAAGGAGGCTAGAATTGCGTTCCAGCCTCCGTCACAAAGCTTCTCCGCGGATCAATAGCTCGCACGGATCCCCAAGAACACACGGTTCCGGGCGAATTCGCGCGACAGGATCGACTTGCTGTCGAGGTTGTCGAAGTAGTAAGCGGCTTCAGCCGACAAATTGTGGGTGAACGCGTAGCTCAACGTCGCCCCGAGACTGACGAAGTCCTCGGATTGCCCATCGAGTACCCCACCGGTGTGGAACTCGGAATTCTGGTACTGTGCGGTGATGCGGCCCTTCAGCTTGGCCGTGATGTCGTGCGAGACCGAGGCGTAGACCGCCGTGCTTTCCTGGTCTTGGACGATGCCGCCCGTCGAGTCGACCGCGATATCGGTCGGGTTCAGCTGATGGCGCACGCCGATCTGGAAGGCACCACCGGGAGCATAGGCATACTTCACGCTAGCATCCGCGTAAGGAGACGTTTTCGACTGCACGGCAGCACCCGCGGGGGCGTTGACGTAGTCCGTGATCTGCGCACCGACCCGGACGGAACCGGAAAGCTGGCTCGAGAAGCTGTGGTCAACCCCGCCGAACACGTAATGGGAAGTGTTGTCGCGCGCCGAGGACGAGATGCCCGTGCCCGGGATGAGCAGGTTGCTATCGTAGTCGGTGATACCGTACTGATAGCCGAGCACGCCGACAGTCGACGGGAGAATCTGGTACCGAAGATTCAGCGAGGGAAGATGCTCGGTGCGGTTCAGGACGCCCTTGTAGTTGGCGTCGCTATAGTCGTACAGGCCGTTGCGATAGCCCACGACCGCGCTCAGGCGAGGAGCGAGTTCGATGGTCAGGCCGATGTGAGCGTCGTTGCTCACGTTGTCGCCCTTGGTGCGAAGCGGGAGGCCGCTCAGCAGTTCCGAGGGCTCTTGCGCAACCGTGAAGCGTTCACCGACTTCCAACGTCAACCGACGGGAGAAATCGTGCTTCAGATCACCCGAGAAGCGGTGGGATTGGTCCCAGTGGCTGTCCTTCTCGAAGTAACGGCCGGTGTAGCCGTATCCTGCGGAAATAGTGGTCTGCTCGAACGACGCGACATACTCCACGGACGGGCTGATCTCGAAGCCGAAGCTCTCGATCTTCCGCACCGACGCTTTGGGCGCGGTGTAGATGTTGTCGTCGTAGAAGCCCCTCAATCCAGCGGAGATGCTCCACGGTTTGGTGCCGCCCTCGGAAGCAACAGCAGACGTTTGGACGACGAGGCTAGCCGCCCCAAGGGACAGCATGCCAGCGGCACTGATAAGCTTGTTCATACGAAGGAAACGTTTAGCACTCTTGAGCCGGAATTTTTGGAGCTAGATTGCTCGCCAGTTGTAGAAATCGAGGTCGCCGCTGTCAACACACAAATGCCTTTACCGCAGGGCCGGATGGACAGGAGCGGAGTCCAGATACGCACTGTTTTGCCCACACCGGCGTCGGCGGTACTTACGGACGTGTGTTGGAGCGGTCAAGGTCTGGTTTCGGTGATGCCGCGATCGGCTACCGGACTCCGTCGGGACATGAAGATGTCACGGAAGCGTGCGCACCCGGTACAGGCCCTGGTCACCGTTCAAGGTGTCGGTGACGACTTGATCCGCGGCCGCGCTCGACGGAGCCAGATTCGTCACCGTCGTCCATGCAGCTGCCTCCAAGGATGCGCTGCGCTCGACCACGTAGGCGAAGCCGGCAACGGTCCTGAAGCCGAAACGGAACGACGTTCCGACCACTTCGGGCGCTCCGATCGCCACGGGGGCCGGAACCGGCAAGGGGTCCACCACCAGGATTGCCGGATCGCTCGTCACCGAGCCGGCACCGTTGGAGATCGTCACCTGGTAGGTACCGGCCTGTTCGGCGGTGACTCCAAGAAGCGTCAACGTATCCGTGCTCGCCGTCGGCAAGATGGCCGCACCCCGTGTCCATCGGTAGGTGAGCGGCGCGGTTCCCGTCGCGACGACGGAGAAGACGGCGTTGCTCGTCGCGATGACCCGTGTGCTCGTCGGTTGCACCGTGATCACCGGAGGCTTGGCGGCCGGTTTGACCGTCAGGGTGGCTATCGAACTGGTCACTGTTCCTCCAGCGTTGCTGACGACCACGGCATAGTCTCCACCGTCGCCCAGAGCCGTCTTCAAGATCTGGAACTGGGACCCGAGCGCTCCCGGGATATCTTTTCCGGCGAAGGTCCATTGGAAGGTCGGTGCCGGCGTGCCGGAAGCAACCACGGTGAAGCTGGCTGGATCACCTTCGGTCGTTGTCAGAGAAAGGGGTTGCACCGAGATCGTGGGTGCCACGGAAGCGGGTGCCGCGATCGTGAACGTGGCCGTCGTCGTGAAGTTGTCGCCCGACGTGTTCGCGTTCTGCCATCCGGTGATCCGGGTCGCGAATGTCCCGGTCTTGGTGGGGATGCCGCTGAACACCCCCTGTTTGCTCATCACCAATCCTGGCGCCAATGTGGAGGCCGTCACGCTGTACGACTGCGCGGCACCGTGTTGGCTGCTGACGATCGAGGCCCGTGCCCCGAACGCGACCCCGTTCGTCCCTTTGGTTCCCGGCGTGATCGTGAGACCGGTCGCTCCGGAGACGGCGTGGAAGCTGCCGGCGACAGCCGTGGCCCCCGCCAGCCATCGCAGGACCGCGAAGACCGGCGACGCGAGAGCCGTCGCTTCGGTCGAGGCGATCCGGAGCAGCGGAGCCAGCTGCAAAAAGGCCGATAGCAACAACGCTGGGATCCTGGGCAATGCCGTTTTCATAAAGATGTTAGGAGCAAAATCCGTACCTTGACCATCTGCGACAAAGCTGGCTCCGCCACCGGAATCTCAGGAAAGTGCGGAGTCCGCCGGACCCTCTCCCGGTCGGGCCGGTTCTGGAAGAGGAGGGATCCTTCGACGGAGCCGCTTCTAGTTGCAGCCGCAGCCGCCACCGCCCACGCCGCGTCCGCCGCTGGCCGCCTCGCGGCTGAAATAGACGTGCTCGGCCAGCGACATGCCGGCCGGATCACGGTCGGCGCGCATCACCGCATCGGCGAGCGTGCCCCGCTGCCAAGGCTTGACGGTTTGGCACCCGGTCAAGATCGGCACGGCGATCAACAGCCACGCCCAGCGCGGACAGGATGAGGGCTTCATGGCGTCAGGGTTTGAGGAGCTTCTCGACGGTCGCGAACAATTCCCGCTTAGTGGAATCGCCTCCGTATCCGTTGTGCAGCGCCGCGATCTTCCCGTCCCGTCCCAAGATGAACGTCGTCGGGATGGATTCGATGGAGAGCTTCTCGGCGAGCTTCTGCTTGGCGTCGCGCACGACGACGAAAGGAACCTTGGCCTTCTTGAGGAAGCCTTCCATCTCGCCTTTGTCCTCGTCGATGCTGACGGCGACGATGACCACCCCTTTGTCCGCGAACTTCTCGTGGAGCTCGCGGAACGCGGGGAACGACGCCTTGCAGGGGCCGCACCACGAGGCCCAGAAGTCGACGACGACCACCTTGTCCTTCGTGTCGGGAAGCGTTCCTTCGAGCTTGTGATCGGCGAGCACCGGGAAGGTGTCGCCGACCTTGGGCTGGCCTCCGAGGACGGACACGGCGGTGAGAATCGCGGCCGCGGCCGCGGCAAAGCGCAGGACAGTGTGTTTCATCGGGATTTCGGTCGGATTGGTTCGTTTCGTCGAGTTGGAGACCGGGCCGGGCTCAGAAATGCAGGTCGAAGCCCAGCGTGAAGATGTGCGCGCTCGGGTACGCGCTCGCCAAGGTGACGCCGTCGAGCCCGACCATCTCGTAGCGCTTGTACGCCGCCTCGAAGCTCAGGTTCTCATGGATCCGCCATGATGCGACGACCCCGTAGGTGAAGGTCCGGAGCCGTGAAAGACGGTAATCGGACGAGTAGTTCGCAGGATGCACCGGGACGGCGAAGGTCCCGGAGGCATCGCCCGGGAAGGCCGGGTCGTCGTTGAACAAGATGCTGAACCCATCTTTCTGGGCTGCCCCGACCGCGCCGCCGGGAAACGACGGGTCGCCGTTGAACCGGGTCGCGTAGAAATCGGCCGCCGTCTGGTCGTAGAAGCGGAACAGCGGGGAGACCATCAACTGCTTGCCGAGCTTCTGGTGCCAAGCGACCTCCACCGTTTGGGAGAATATCCCCCAATCGTCATGGTGGAAACGGTAGCTGATGTCGGCGCTTCCCCGGACCGCCTCGACGTAGTGGGTGAATCCCACCATCGCGACCTGGCGGAACTTGTGGCCCGGCCGGCGCTCCGGCGCGTTCACGTCCACGTCGGCCGGGTCGTAGAAGCTGATCGGGTAGCGGTACGTGAAATTGACGCCCTTGTAAGGGTCGGTCAGGTAGCCGTCCGAGTAGCCGAGGGTGACGTTGAAGGTAACGTAGGTGTGCGGGCCGAGCAGTTGGTTCACCCCGACGAGCACATCGGTGGAATCCTTGTCCCTCCAGTCCTGCTGGAAGAAACCTTTGACCCGGTCGAAGTTGTGCGCGGCCCCGAAGTTGAGGGTCGTGTTGCGCTGGTTGAGGTCGACGGACTCGTTGAGCGAGACCCCGTACGACTCGTAGTCGCTCTCGGTGCTGTAGGCGAAACCCGGCGTCGTCGTGGTCCGGCCGGCCTTGAGATCGGAGCTGATGCTCCCGGAGTGCCGCTGGTCGTGCAGCGCGACCAAAGGCACCTGCGTGTCACCGGCGGCCGGCGGCCCGCCTGTCGGCGTCGCTCCGGAGATCGCGTCGTAGACGAACTGGCCTTTCACCGCGACCCGGGGATTGAGCGTCGCCTCGAAATAGGCCGTCTGCGTGTCGACCTGCACCCGACCGGCATCCTCGCGATAGCTCTCATACCGGTAGGCGACGACGTCCTCGCAACGCCCGCGCACCTGCTGGACGAGTTGCAACATCGCCGCCAACACGAACGCCAAGGGCCGGAGGCCCCGCATGGACGATGGCTCCTGTCGCGCGGACGCGCCGAAAGCAATGGTGGGACAGATCATCTGGGGCGGGGCGGGGCGCATCTTTTCAGTGTCGGCCTTCAGGACTCCTCCGCAAGTGCCATGCCGGACCTGCGAACTGTCACGCGAAGGTGTATGCGCTATATGCTACAGTCACCCGGAACACCAGCCGAGATTCGCGCTGAAGCGCTGAAGCAGGAGCTTGCGCACCGCCCCGGGGCAGCGTGAGCATCGCCAAAGCGGTGTGGAAGTCCCGGTCCGGAACCCGATGCCTTACTCCCATCCCCAATCCTTCGACCATCACGAGGTGCATCGCCGCGTGCGGCACCTCCTCCCCGGCGCGGCCGCGTTGGCGGGCACAGCAGGCTACATCAACTCGGTGGTGCTCGGCTTTTTCCGGACGCCGGTCAGCCACATGACCGGCGCCGTGTCCCATCTCGGGCTCGACCTCGCCGATGGGCGGGTGAAGGACGCGTTGGCGTCCTCCAGCATCATCCTCGGCTTCGTGCTGGGCGCGATGGTCGCCGGCCTACTGGTGGGAGCGCTGAAACTGGTGCCGAGCCGGAGCTACGGTGTCGTGATGCTGGTGGAAGGCGCCCTGCTCGCCGTCGCGACCGGCTTGCTGATGGCGGGACACCGCCTCGGCCTACCCACGGTCGCGATGGCCTGCGGAGTCCAGAACGCCATGACCAGCAGTTATTGCGGGCTGGTGATCCGGACCACCCATATCACAGGGACCGTTACCGATATCGGTGTGATGCTGGGTCATTGGATCCGGCACCGCCAGATCGACCGCGGCAAGCTTTTGTTCCTCACCGTGGTGGTCCTCGCGTTCGGCGGAGGCGGCTGCCTGGGAGCGCTCGCCGATCTCCGGTTCGGTCCGCGCTGCCTGTCGCTGGCGGCAGCGGCCATGACCATCGCAGGCGGACTGTTCTGGTTCCTCACGCATCGTGGGTTGGTGGACCTGATGCAGGACGCTCGTCCGCAACCCCCGCGGACAAGCAGCTTCCCCGGCCGTTGAGTCCGCATGGACGGATGCCGGCGTCCACGCAACGCGGGCTTGTCGGCCCGCGCCGGTTCCGTTTCTCTGGCGGCCCACTTCTCCATGCGCCTCACCTTGTCCGCCATCGTCGCCGTCGTCTTCGCCACCGCGCTCTCCGCCGACGGTCCCGCGGACAACCAAGCGGACAAGGTCCGCCGCGTCCCGCCGCCCGGCATCGTCCTACCGGAGGACGCCCGCAAGGAGCTCGCGGACGGCGTGGCCAAGCTCGGGGCCGAGATCGAAGCCTTGCGGGCCGGGCTCGCGACGAAGCCCGCCGCGCTGGCGCTGTTGCCCGACGTGCAGATCTTCCACAAATCGGTCGGCTGGGCGCTCCGCCATGACGAGTTCTATCGGACCAACGAGATCGACGCCGCTCGGAACCTGCTCAAGGAAGGCTCCGCCCGCGCGGCCGCCTTGAGCGATGGCAAACCGCTCTGGCCGCAAGCGCGCGGCCTGGTCGTGCGCGGCTACGTGTCGAAGATCGACGGGTCCGTGCAACCGTACGGACTGGTCGTGCCCGAGGGTTTCGACCCCCATGACGGCCGGAGCCACCGCCTTGATTTCTGGTTCCACGGCCGTGGCGAGAACCTGACCGAACTCGCGTTCCTCAACGACCGCATGCGCAACCCCGGCGAGTTCACGCCGCGCGGAGCGTTCGTGCTCCACCTCTACGGACGCTACTGCAACGGCTCGCGCTTCGCCGGCGAGACGGATCTGTGGGAAGCGTTCGCCGACGTGAAGCGCAACTATCCGATCGACGAGGACCGGTTGGTCGTCCGGGGATTCTCGCTCGGCGGTGCCTCCTGCTGGCACTTCGCCACGCACTTCGCCAGCCGTTGGGCCGCGGCGGCCCCGGGCGCCGGTTTCAGCGAGACCGCCGATTTCCTCAAGGTCTTCCAGAACGAGACCCTCCGGCCGGCACCTTGGGAGCAGAAGCTCTGGGGGCTCTACGATTCGACCACCGAGGCGCTCAACGTCGGGATGGTCCCGCTCGTCGCCTACAGCGGCGAGATCGACGGACAGAAGCAGGCCGCCGACATCATGGCCAAAGCGATGGCCGCGGAAGGGCTCTCGCTCACGCACCTCATCGGACCCAAGACCGGCCACAAGTACGAGGCCTCGACCAAGGCCGAGCTGAACCGCCGCATCGACGCCATCGTGGCCCGGGGCCGGGACCCGTTGCCCAAGGATGTCCGCTTCGTCATGCACTCGCTCCGGCACAACGAGATGGCCTGGGTGACGGTGGACGGTCTCGGACAGCACTGGGAACCCGCTCGCATCGAGGCCTCGTATTCGACCGGCGACAACGAGGTCCGGATCGTCACGACCAACGTCACCGCCATCACGCTCACCATGCCGCCAGGCCTCTGCCCGTTCGACCCGCGACAGACCGTTTCGGTCGATCTGGACGGCGACAAGATGACCGCCCCGGCGCCCGGTTCGGACCGTTCGTGGACCGTCTCGTTCCACAAGCAAGGCGTGGCGTGGCGCGACGGCAAGGCGCCGTCCGACGACCTCCGGAAACGCCATGGTCTGCAAGGCCCGATCGACGACGCGTTCATGGACTCCTTCCTGTTCGTCCGCCCGACCGGCCAGCCGCTCAATCCGACGGTCGGGGCCTGGGTCTCCGCGGAATCCGGGCACGCCGCGGAACATTGGCGCCGCCAATACCGCGGCGAGGTCCGCCTGAAGGATGACGCGTCGGTCACGGACACCGACATCGCGGACCACAACCTCGTCCTCTGGGGCGACCCTTCGAGCAACGCGTTGCTGGCGAAGATCGCCGACCGGCTGCCCATCCGCTGGACCGCCGCGGGCGTCGTGGTGGGCGGCAAGACCTATCCGGCCGACTCGAACGTCCCGGTGCTCATCTTCCCGAACCCGTTGAACCCGTCCCGCTATGTCGTGCTGAACAGCGGGTTCACCTTCCGGGAATACGACTACCTGAACAACGCCCGGCAGACCCCGAAGCTCCCCGATTGGGCCGTCATCGACATCAGCAAGCCGGTGACCTCCCGCGCCCCCGGAGGCATCGCCGCGGCGGGATTCTTCGGCGAGAAGTGGGAACTGAAGCCCTGACCTGAAGTCGGGGCGGAACGGCTGTGGAGTCCTCGGGGCCGATCGGGCCGGGCTCTGGCGCGCCATCGGGGAAACGGTCGGACCCGGACGGCGGGCGGTGGCCATCACCGGCCGGCCGTCCACCATCGCCCGCAACTTTCCCTCCGGGATGGTTTTGAACCCGGGTCTCGCATGAACACGCCTGACCCCCATGCTGATTGGTTGGATGCCTTGGAAGGCCGCCGGCTGACGCCCGGCGAGGCCGAAACCTTGCACCGGGGCCTCGCCGGTCGCCCTCGTGAACAAGCGCGCTTGGCCGAGGAAGTGGCGTTGGACGCCGCGCTCGATGTGCTGCCGGCGCCACAGGTCCCGAACAACTTCGCCTCCCGGGTCTGGGCAGAGATCGACCGAGATGAAGCCGCCCGGAAACGGCGGAGCCGCGGCTGGCCCGCTTGGCTGGGAAGTTTCCGCATCATCGGCCCTGCGGTCTCGTTCGCCGCGTTGGCCGTGGCGATGTCCGGATGGTGGCAATTCCAGGCCCATCAGCGCTCGCAGCTCGCCACGAACGTCGCCGAGGTCGCGCAGGTCTTCCCCGATGTCGAGACGCTCCGCGATTTCGACGCGATCCGCGCGCTCGAAGCCACTCCGCTTCCCGGCGACGTCGAGCTCGTCGCGGCGCTGGCCCAGTGAGACGTCCGCGATGAGCCCGCATCTTCCAAGGCCGCTCCTGTCGATCCTGCTGGCGGCGCGCTTGGTCGCCGCGTCGTCCGCGCCGCCGCCGGTGCCGGAGCCGCGGCAATCTCCGGCCGTCCTCTTCCGCCAGCTATTGGCCGCCACGGAACCGCAACGGTCCGAGCTGCTCGCGTCGAAGCCGGAGCCGGCCCGCGCCTTGATCGTCGCGAAGCTGAAGGAGTTCGAGGCGCTCCCGCCCGACCAGCGCGAGCTGCGCCTCCGGGTCGCGCAGCTTCAGTTCTACCTGTCGCCGCTGCTCCGGGTGCCGGCGACGGTCCGCAGCAACCGCCTCGAACGCGTCCCGCCCGAGGACCGTCCGTTGCTCGAGGAACGGTTGCAGGCTTGGGACGCCCTGCCGGAGGGCACCCGCCGCGAGATCCTGGAGACCGAGCGTTCGCTCTCGTATTTCGTCCGGCAAGAAAGCGCGGACCCGAAGAAGCTCGCAGCCCTGCTGGAACAGGTCCCCGCTCCCGCGCGACCCGAGGTCGAGGCACAGTTCGCCCGGTGGAGCTCCCTTCCCGCCGACGAACGCGCCCGCAAAGCCGCCCATTTCTCGCGCTTCTTCGACCTGAGCGGACCTGAGCGCGACAAGACCCTGAGCCGTTTGCCCGACGTGGAGCGACAGCAGATGGAGCGCACGCTGGCGAAGTTCTCCAGCCTCCCGCCCGAGCTCCGCGACCGCTGTGTCCGTGCCTTCCGGCAGTTCGGGGCGCTGTCCCCGGAAGAGCGGTCGGAGTTCCTCCAGAGCGCTGCCAAGTGGCAGGCGATGCCGGCCGACCAGCGCGCGGCCTGGCGCAGGCTGGTCCAGAAGGTCGCCACGCCGCCCCTGCCGCCGCCGCCGCGGCCGCCCCTCGTTCAACCGCGCGACAAGGCGGTGGTCGTCGCGACGAACAGCCCGGCCAACTGAGACCGGCGCGTTCCGGATCGAAGAAACCGGTTCACGGCGCGGTCGGTGTGGGCCAGACTCCGCTGTCCCATGAAACGAGCTCTCGCCCTCCTCTTCGCCGTGTCCACGGCGTTCGCCACCGAAGCCGCCGACAAGTCCATCGTCCTCATCGCCGGCACACCGAGCCACGGCAAGGCCGAGCACGAGTTCCGCGCCGGAGCGCTCCTGCTCTCGGATTGCCTGGCCAAGATCCACGGCATCCACCCGACCGTCGTCAGCAACGGCTGGCCGGACGACGTGTCCGTGCTGCTCTCGGCCGATGCGGTCCTGCTCTTCGCCGATGGCGGCTCCGGCCATCCCGCCATCAAGCCGGAGCGCCTCAAGCTGCTCGACGGGCTCGCGGCCAAAGGCGTCGGCATCGGCACCGCCCACTACGGCGTCGAGGTGCCGGCGGGTGAGCCCGGCTTCGCGATGCTCCGCTGGACCGGCGGCTATTTCGAGATGTTCTGGAGCGTGAACCCGACCTGGACCGCCAGGTTCGACCGCTTCCCGGAACACGCCGTCACCCGGGGCGTGAAGCCCTTCCAGATGCACGACGAGTGGTACTACCACATGCGCTTCGCGCCCGGACTTGAAGGCGTCACGCCCATCCTCAGCCTCGTCCCGCCGAAGGAGACCGTCGGCGCCAACGGCCCGCACAGCGGCAACCCGTTCGTGCGCGCCGAGGTCGCCCGCGGAGAGGCCCAGACCCTGATGTGGACCTACGACCGTCCTGCTTCCCAAGGCGGCGGGCGCGGGTTCGGGTTCACCGGCGGCCACTACCACAAGAACTGGGGCGACGACAACTTCCGCAAGCTCGTCCTGAACGCCCTGGTCTGGATCGCCAAGGGCGACGTGCCGGCGGACGGGATCCCTTCGACCGTCACCAACGGACAGCTCCAGAAGAACCTCGACCCGAAGTGACCCGCATCGTTCTCCCCGGCACCACCCGCTCCATCCGACCATGAACCTCCACCTTGCCCGCCGCTCCTTCCTCGCCTCCGCGGTCGTCGCTCTCTCGCTCGCAGCGCACGGCGACGCCACACGGTCCGGTCCCGAGAACGCCAAGGCCCAGCTCGCGCGGATGAAGGTCGCCGACGGCCTCGAGGTCGGGCTCTTCGGGCTGGAACCGATGGTCGTGAACCCGGCCGACATGGATGTCGACCACCGCGGCCGCGTCTGGGTGACCGAGGGCGCGAACTACCGCTCCAGCTTCCAGAAGTGGGGCGTGCTCCGGCCCGACGGCGACCGCATCCAGATCCTCGAGGACACCGACGGCGACGGCATCGCCGACAAGGCCAAGACCTTCTACCAGGACCTCAGCATCAACACCGCCCTCGGCATCTGCGTGCTGGGCAACAAGGTCATCGTCTCCAGCGCGCCCTACATCTTCGTGCTGACCGACACCGACGGAGACGACGTGGCCGACAAGCGCGAACTGCTCTTCACCACCGATGTCGGCCAGGCCGACCACGACCATGCGGCCCACGCGTTCGTCTTCGGACCGGACGGCAAGCTCTACTTCAACTGCGGCAACGCCGGCCGGGTCCTCCGCCGCCCCGCGCAGAAGGACCTCCCGCTCCACGGCAAGCTCACCAAGGAGCAGATCGAGGGCGGGACGCCCGTGAAGGACCCATCGGGCCGCGAGATCAGCGACAAGGGCCGGCCGTTCCGCCAAGGCATGGCGTTCCGCTGCGACATCGACGGCTCGAACGTGGAGGTGCTCGGCCACAACTTCCGCAACAACTACGAGCTGGCCGTCGATTCTTTCGGCACCGTCTGGCAATCGGACAACGACGACGACGGCAACCAGGGCGTCCGCATCAACTACGTGATGGAGGGCGGCAACTTCGGCTACAGCGATGAGCTGACGGGCGCGGGCTGGGGCCAGAAACGCACCGGTTGGGAACCCGAGATCCCGAAGCGGCACTGGCATCTGAACGATCCCGGCGTGGTCCCGAACTTCGTCCAGACCGGCGCCGGCGCTCCTACCGGCATCGCCGTCTACGAAGGCGAGCTTCTTCCCGCCGTCTTCCGCGGCCAGGTCGTCCACTGCGACGCCGGACCGCGGGTGGTGCGGGCCTATCCCGCGACCAAGGACGGCGCCGGATACGCCGGCACCGTGACCGACATCCTGACCAGCGCGGACGATTGGTTCCGCCCGAGCGATGTGGCGGTCGGGCCCGACGGCGCCCTGTACGTCGCCGATTGGAACGATTCCGGCGTCGGCGGCCACTACATGGCCGACCAGAAACTGGAGACCATGACCGGCCGGATCTACCGCGTCGCGCCCAAGGGCAACCGCCCCGCGGTCCCGAAGCTCGACCTCAAGTCCGCCAAAGGCGCCGTCGCCGCCCTGCGGTCGCCGAACCACGAGACGCGCTACCTCGCCTGGAACGCGCTCCACGAGATGGGCGGAAAGGCCTCCAAGGAGCTCAAGAAGGCGTGGAACGGCGCCGAGCCGCGCCAACGCGCCCGAGCGCTGCAGCTCCTCGCCCGGATCAAGGGAAACGAGCTGAAGCAGGTGAACGAGGCGCTCAAGGACACCGACAGCGACATCCGTGTCGCCGGCTTGCGCCTGGCGCGCGAGCTCGGTCTTGACGTCATCGCTTTGGCGGGCCCCCTGGTCGACGACCCGAGCCCGCAGGTCCGGCGCGAGATCGCCATCGCCCTCCGCGGCAGCAGCGCGCCGGCGGCCCCGGCGCTGTGGGCGAAGCTCGCGGCGCGGC
Source organism: Verrucomicrobiota bacterium (assembly GCA_947454005.1). Classification (GTDB taxonomy): domain Bacteria; phylum Verrucomicrobiota; class Verrucomicrobiia; order Limisphaerales; family UBA9464; genus CAIVQB01. The sequence continues at coordinate 8,610 of CANGMH010000027.1, read as the reverse complement.
ACGACGGCAAGGACCGCTGGTATCTCGAGGCCCTCGGCATCGGTGCCGATCGCCAATGGGACGCCTACCTCGGCGCCTACCTGGCCGCCGTGGGCGACCGCTGGGACACCCCGGCCGGCCGAGACGTGGTTTGGCGTTCGCGCAGCAAGCAGACGCCCGCCTTGTTGGTGAAGGTCATCACCGACAAGAAGACCACCGAGCCGGAGAAGCAGCGCTACCTGCGCGCCTTCGATTTCATCAACGGCCCCGAGAAGGACGCCGCCCTGCTCCAGCTGCTCACCGGCACGAACTGAGGCGCGCGAGGCCGGCCGACACGCACATCACGACGGGCTGATCTGGTCGATCGCCTCGCGGAGGCGTTGCTCGATCTGCTTCTGCCGCGCCGGGGCGGTGATCTTCTCGCCGCCTTCCTCGGTGACGTAGAAGCTGTCGATGGCCGCGCCTTTCTCGGTGACGATCTTCGCCAACGCGAGGTCGAGCCCCAGCTCGCTCAGCTCGGACGACAGGGCGAAGAGCAGGCCGACGCGGTCCTCGGTCTCGACGTCGATCACCGTGCGGTTCCCCGAGGTCGCGTTGTCGAAGCGGATCACCGTGCCGAGCGATTCACCGCCCACCGCGCGGTACAGCGGCTGGTAGGTCGGGGCGCGGGCGAGGAGCTTCGCTGGATCCGCGTCGCGGGCCAGGACGTCCAGCGCCAGCTTCTCGAAACGGTCGCGCGTGGCGCCGTCCGGCAGCTTGCCCGTGCGGGCATCGGTCACGAAGAAATCGTCGAGCACGATGCCGTCCGCGCGCGTGTAGATCTGGGCCGCGAGGATGTTCAGCCCGCTGGCGGCCAGCGCCCCGGTGAGCTTGGCGAAGAGACCGGTGCGGTCCCAGGTGCAGATGTGCAGACCGGTGAACCCGCGGGCGGGCTCGTCGTGCCACACGAAGACCGGTTCCAGCGCGCGGTCCGTCTCGGTGAGCTGGAGGTGCATGAACCGATGGGCCAGCGTGAGGTCGCGCGCGATGGCGCGCGGCGCGTGTATCTGGAAATAGCGCGGCGGGAGCCCCTTGAAATGGGCGTCGATCTCCTCCTCGCTGAACGTCTTGGGCAGGATCCCCCGCACCTCGTCGCGCAGCAGCTCGCGCTGCTTCTGCTCGGCCTTGATGAACTCGCTGCCGCCGCGCAGCACGTCGCGCGTCTTCCGCCACAGCTGCCAGAGCAGGGAATCCTTGAACCCGTTCCACAGCGTGTCGCTGGTCCCCATCGAGTCCGCGAAGGTGTGCAGCGCGAGCAGGTCGAGCGTCTCCTGGTTCCGCACCTGCAGCGCGAACTGGTGGATCACCGCCGGGTCCTCGAGGTCGCGGCGCTGGCTGACCTGCACCATCGCCAGGTGCTGCTCGATCAGCAGCCGCAGCGTGCCGGTCGTCGCCTCGTCCAACCGGAGCCGCGCGGCCGCGCGCAACGCCAGCCTTCCGCCGACGATCTCATGGCGCTCGCCCGGGATGGCCTTGCCCGAATCGTGGAGCAGCAAGGCGAGGTAGAGCACGTACGGCCGTTCCACCGCCTGGAAGATCTCCGTGTACGTGCTGGAGGGCGGCGACGACGCCTCCCACACCTGGTCGAGCTTCGCGACGCAGACCAGCGTGTGCTCGTCCACCGCGTACTGGTGGTAGAACTCGTGCTGGACGAGGTTCGTCAGCTTGCCGAACTCGGGCAGATATCGTCCGAGGAACCCGACCTCGTGCATCGCGCGCACCGCCGGGGCGACGTTGCCCCGGGCGTTGAGGATCTCGAGGAAGGTGTCGCGCACCTTGCCGTTCAACAGGAACGAACGGTCGACCAGACCCGCGGTGACCGACTGGCGCATCAGCTGCGCGAGGTCCGGATGCAGGGTGAGGCCGCGCAGCTGGGCGTGCAGGAACGCGCGCATGAGCCGGTGCGGGTCCTCGCGCAGCACGCCGCGCGAGGAGGCGACCAGCTGCGTGCCGACGATGCGGAAGCCGTCAACCTCGTCCGCGGCCGCCGCGGCCGCCGCGTGGCGCCCGAAGAACCTCCGGATGCCGCGCTCCGGCGTCGGCACAAGGGCGAGCCGTTGCTCCAGCGTGCGGGTGATCAGGTAGAGGTTCCGCGCGTGGGTGTAGTAGTCGCGCATGAACTTCTCGACGCGCAGCCGCGGCGAGCGGTCGGTGTAGCCGAGGCCGGAGGCGACCGCGGGCTTCACGTTCGCGGCGAGGACATCGACGGGCCGCTCGGCGACATAGTGCAGCTCGTTGCGGGTCCGGAGCAGGAAATCGTGCGCCGCCTCGAGCTGCTTGCGCTCGGCGGCGTTGATCTGGTCCGCCGCCAGGAGCTCGGCGGGCGTGCGCAGGCCGAGCTTGAAGGCGGTCATCCAGAAAAGGTTCTGGTAGTCGCGCAGGCCGCCGCAGCCGTTCTTGATGTTCGGCTCCTGCATCGCCGCGGAATCGCCGTGCTTCGTCCGCCTCGTCGCCTGGTCGGTCACCCGCTGCCGGATGTACTCGTCCTCGTGCCCGCGGATGCACTTCGCGACGAACCGCTCCTGCATCTTCGCGAAGAGGTCGGCGTCGCCGGTGATCAGCCGCGCCTCGAGCAGGGAGGTCTTGGACTGCATGTCGGTGTTCGCGACGGCGACGCACTCGTCGACGGTGCGGACGGCGTGCCCGACCTTCAGGCCGATGTCCCACAGCGTGTAGAGCAGGCCGCTGGTCCATTCGCCGAGCACGGTCGCCTTCGGGTCGGCGCCACCGGCGTGCAGGAACATCAGGTCGATGTCGCTGCACGGGTTCAGCTCGCCCCGGCCATAGCCTCCGAAGGCGACCAAGGCGACGCGCGGGGCCTTGCCCTTGGCCGGGAAGGCGGCGCGGACGGCGTCGTGGATGTGGCGGATCATCACGTCCATCATCTCGGCGCGGGCGCGGCAGATCTCGATGCCGCCGGCATCGCCGCGATGGAGCATCTTCAGGCGCTGGGACTCCTCCTTGAGGAAGCCTTTGTACCGGGCGAGCTCCTCGGACGGCTTGCGACCGGGCGGGAGCGGCAGCCGCTTGGCGGCGTTGGCCTCGATCTTCGCGAGGAGGGATTTCACGCGGGCGGAACGTGAGGGTTCCCGGGGCGGGGTTCAAGGACGCCCCTTCGCCGAGGTCGGGCGCCCGCAACCTTGTTGCGGCCCTGGTTTTCCATGACGCTGTCCCGATGGCTTCCCCGCCCGATGCCGGCCACGACGCCGACGCCGACCTGATGCTGCGCGTGAAGCGCGGCGACCGGGATGCCTTCGACGCGCTCATGCTGCGCTGGCGCCAGCCGGTCATGAGCTTCGTCTACCGGACCTTGCCCGACGCGGACGAGGCCGAGGACCTCGCGCAATCCGTCTTCGTGCAGCTCTGGAAGACGGCCGGCCGCTACGAGGTCGCCGCCAAGTTCAGCACCTTCCTCTTCACCATCGCGCGCAACCTCTGCCTGAACGAGGTGCGCCGCCGCGCCCGTCACCCGGCCGATTCCCTCGACGAACCGCGCGACGACGACGAGGACCATCCATACCGCCAGATCGAGGACCGCCGCGAGGCCGCCGCGGACGACGCCACCCAACGGTCCGAGCTGGTCGCCAAGGTGGAGGAGGCCCTGTCGGCGCTGCCCGAGAAACAGCGCACCGCCATCGTCCTCTGCCGCGAGGGCGAGCTCAGCTACGAGGAGATCGCCGAGGTGCTCGGCACGTCGCTGCAGGCCACGAAATCGCTGATCCACCGCGGTCGCGAGGCACTCAAGGCCCGGCTCAAACCCTACCTCCGGACCGGCGAGTGGAGCTGACGGCCCGGTCCGGCGGCCTTCGGCGCCGCGGGTTCAGGCGAGGGGCACCTCGTGGTAATCCAGCGCCCATTCCTTCATGTAGCGGACGCGCGAGGGCACGACGCGATAGACGATGAGCATCGGGTTGTCCAACGAACCGAGATACCGGCGGAGGAGCGGGTTGCTCTCCCAGATCGACTCGAGCACGGGCCGGTCGGCCAGCACCTCGGCGATCCCCGTGATGCGGACCTGGTCGTGTCGGTCGTCCACATAGCACAGCTCCACCTTGGGATTGGCGGCGATTTCGGCGGTCTTGCCGTAGCTGCGCAGATTGGCGACGTAGATCGTGAAGCCGTCGGTCTTCACGGGCGACACCGGCCGCAGCCGCGGTTGGTCGCCGTCGATGGTGGCGAGTTGCGGGAACTTGGCGGACCGGACCACGCCGAGCGCGAGCTCGACGAGCTCCGCGGGCGGGATCGGTTTCATCTCGGGCTTGGACATGGGTCGAGCATGCCGGTCCGGGAGAAAAAGGACAGGGCCGGCGTGAAGCCGGCCCTGTCGCGCGAAGATATCGGACGCCGGTTCAGAGCTGGGCCATCGCCTTGTCGAGCACGGCGATCAGCGCGGCGATGGTCTCGGGGGTCTCGTCGCCCATGTTCGAGATGCGGAAGGTGGTGCCCTTGATCTTGCCGTAGCCGCCGTCGATGAGGATGCCCTGGTCCTTGACGAGCTTCTGGAGCTTCGCGGCGTCCACCACGCGGCTGCCGGGCCGGGCCCCGTTGTTCACGCAGACGAGGGTCTTGGACGAGAACTCCGGTTCCGGGAACAGCGTGAAGCCGTGCTTTGCGACCCAGTCGCGGAGCATCTGGTTGGTCCTGGCATGGCGGGCGTAACGGGCCTCGAGCCCTTCGGCGAAGAACTCGTCGAGCTTGGAGCCGAGCGCGTAGATGTGCGGGATGCTCGGCGTGCTGGGCGTCATGTTCTCCTTCGCGTTCTTCTCGAACTCCACGAAATCGAAGTAGTATCCGCGGTCCTTGAGGGTGGCGGCCTTGGCCAAGGCGGCGGGCGAGGCGACGAACACCGCGAGGCCGGGGGGCAACGCGAAGGCCTTCTGCGTGCCGGCGAGCAGCACGTCGATGCCGAGCGCGTCGAACCCGAGCGGCACCGCCGTCATCGAGCTCACAGCGTCGACGATGAACATCACGTCGGGATACTTCGCCTTGAGCGCGGCGATCTCCCCGAGCGGCGACATCGTGCCCGTGCTGGTCTCGTTGTGGATGAGCGTGAGCGAGTCGAACTGCCCCGTCGCCAGCTTGGCGTCGATCTGCTCGGCACGGATCGGCGAACCCCACGGCACCTGGAGCGCCTCGGCCTGTTTGCCGCATTTCTGCGCCACGTCGAACCACTTGTCGGAGAAGGCGCCCTTCATGCAGTTCAGCACCCGCTTGCCGGTGAGGTTCCGCAACGCGCCTTCCATCACGCCCCACGCGCTGGACGTGCTGAGGTAGACCAGCTGCTTCGTGCCCAAGAGGGTCTGCAGCTGCGGCTGCATCTTGCCGTAAAGGTCTTTGAACCCTTGGCCGCGGTGACCGATCATCGGTCGGCAGAGGGCCTCGAAGGTCTTCGGGCTGACCTCGACGGGGCCCGGGATGTGCAGTTTGACGTGAGCCATAAATCGGCGCGCAAGCTGTCATCGGTCCCGGAGAGTGGCAAGAGCGTCCGATCTCGCGGGCCGGCCGGACCCCGCGACTTTCCGCGCGAACCCCGTTTACTTCCGGCGACCCGCGTCCTACAACGATGCCGTCGTCTCCGCCGCCCCAATGAAAAAAATCGAAGCCATCATCAAACCGTTCAAGCTCGAGGAAGTGAAGGAGGCCCTGCACGAGGCCGGCGTGGAAGGCATGACGGTGAGCGAGGTCAAGGGCTTCGGACGCCAGAAGGGCCACACCGAGATCTACCGCGGCAGCGAGTACACCGTGGATTTCCTCCCCAAGATCAAGCTCGAGATCGTCGTGACCGACGACGTCGTCGCCAAGGCGGTCGCCGCCATCATCGGAGCCGCCAAGACCGGCAAGATCGGCGACGGCAAGATCTTCGTCTCGGCCATCGAGGAGGCCATCCGCATCCGGACCGAGGAACGCGGCGAGCACGCCGTCTGAGCCGGTTCCGCGGACTTCGCCGGACGTGCCGGGAAATCGATCGCGCCGGCACCCCGCCGAGGACCAGGAAGACGTCGGTGAGAAGCCGGAGAACTTCGAAAACAGGCCCAAAAACGCGTTGTGAACAACTTGGGCACAAGACTTAATAGTTTGGTCTAGTTTGCCACGCCTCCGTTGCCTAGAACGCCGCCCGTCAAACCGGTCCTAACGGAATCCAGTCCCGTGAGCCACGTCGCCTCAACCGCAGTCCAGATGAAACACAACCCGTTGATAAACAACGGGTTGATTTGTCTGCTTGGGTGCCGTCCACTCGGTCTGGATATCCTCGCGGGCGGCAGGACGTCCGGCGCGGTCCTCACGCAACTGCTTCGCCGCCGAGACGTTACGGCAGGGTGACGCGGACGACGTGAATAAACCTAGATTTTCCCCGGAAACCTCCTTGACCGCTTCTTCCATGCCCGCCACCGCACAAGCCCTCTGGTCTGCCGCGCAAGACGCACTGCGCGGGATGCTGAAGACCGAGATCTACTCGCTGTGGTTCGCGCCCATCCAGCCGGTGTCGCTCAAGGGCGAGACGCTCACGCTCGGGGTCGCCGACGAGTTCTGCGAGATGTGGCTCAAGGACAACTATCTCGACCTGCTCCGGTCCGTCGTGAGCCGCGCCGCCGTGAAGCCGATGGATCTGGCGTTCGCGGTCGTCGCTCCGGTGGCCGCCGCCTTGCCGGGCACCCTCGACGCCCCCGCGGCGGTGGAAGAGCCGGAACCGGCCGAGGACGCCGCGCCGTCCGCCCCGACCGCGCCCCGGCCCGGCGAACCGCTGCTCAACCCCGGCTACACGTTCTCGACCTTCGTCGTCGGCAACAACAACGAGTTCGCCCACAGCGCCTCGTTGGCGGTCGCGCAGAATCCCGGCAAGACCTTCAACCCGCTCTTCCTCCTCGGCGGCGTGGGCCTCGGCAAGACGCATCTCCTGCACGCCATCGGCCACCAGATGATGGCGCAGAAGAAGAACGCGAAGGTGGCCTACCTGAGCTGCGAGAAGTTCACCAACGAGTTCATCGACGGGCTCCAGAACAACTCCCTCGCGAAGTTCCGCAAGAAATACCGCCAGGTCGACGTGCTGCTCGTGGACGACATCCAGTTCCTCGCCGGCAAGGAGCGCATCCAGGAGGAGTTCTTCCACACCTTCAACACGCTCCATGAATCGCGGAAGCAGATCGTGCTGAGCTGCGACCGCCCGGCCAACGAGATCCAAGGCCTCGAGGCCCGCCTCATCTCCCGCTTCGAATGGGGCCAGACGGCCGACGTGCAGCCGCCCGACGTCGAGACCCGCCTCGCCATCCTCCGCAACAAGGAACAGACCTTCGGCTACACGTTGCCGCCGGAGATCCTCAACTTCCTCGCCGAGCACATCCGCACCAACATCCGCCGTCTCGAAGGCGCGTTCACACGCGTCGCCGCGTACGCCCAGCTCACCGGCAAACCGCTGAAGCTCGAGACCGTCGAGACGCTGCTCCGCGAGATCCTCCAGGAGGAGGGCCGGCAGACCATCACCATCGACTTCATCCAGAAGAAGGTCGCCGACCACTACGACATCCGGCTGGCCGACATGACCAGCAAGCGCCGCCCCGAGAACATCGCGTTCCCGCGGCAGGTCGCCATGTTCCTTTCCCGCCAGCTCACCGAGTCCAGTCTCAGCGCCATCGGCGACGCCTTCGGCGGCCGCGACCACGGCACGGTCCTGCACGCCTGCCGCGCGGTGAAGAACCGCATGGAGGTCGACGCCAACGTCCGCCAGGCCGTGGGTTACCTCGAGAAGCTGCTCGTCCGCTGAGGCGTCGGGTGAGGCGGTCCGCTGGATCGACCTCAGCCGCGGACCGTCGTGCGGAGGCCGGTGGTGGCAACGACACCGCTGAAGCTCATCACGCCGCGCTCGGTCCGCACGCCCTCGTACGGGTCGTTCGTGATCAGAATGTTCCCGTCGAGGTCGAGGTGGTCCGTCAGCTCCGCCAGATGCGCGCCGGCGCTGATCAGCAGCGACGACTCGATCATGCAGCCGAGCATCGTCTTCAGGCCGCGGTCGCGCGCCGATTCCAGCGCGGCTTTGGCGGCGAGGATGCCTCCGGTCTTGACCAGCTTGACGTTCACGCCGTGGACGCAGCGCGCGCAGCGGTCGACATCCGCAGCGCTCTGGTAGAGCTCGTCGCCGAAGATCGGCAACGGCGAACGCTCCCTGAGCCAGATCCAATCGGCGTCCGGCAGCTCCGGCGGCATCGGTTGCTCGACGAACTCGATCTTCCCGTCGTCCGCGAGCCAGAGGATGTTCCGCAGCGCCTCCTCCTTCGTCGCCCAACCGGCGTTGGCGTCCACCCGGATCGGTTTGCCCGGCGCGGCGCAGCGGACGGCCGCGAAGTTGTCCCGGTCGCGCGGGCTGCCGAGCTTCATCTTGAGCACCGGCATGGCGGACGCCTCCGCGGTCTTCCGCGCCATCATGTCCGGCGTGTCGAGGCCGATGGTGAACGACGTGACGTGCCGGCCCTCGGTGAAGCCGAGCCCGAGCAGGTCGCAGACCGGCCGGCCCGCCGCCTTCGCCGCGCCGTCGAGCAGCGCGATGTCCACGGCGCACTTCGCCGGAAAGTTCCCCGGAGCGACCGAATCCAGATACGC
>CANGMH010000026.1 GCA_947454005.1 Verrucomicrobiota bacterium | reverse complement strand
GCCGTCGGTTCCGTGCCCATGCGGGATGTCTAGCCCGCATCCGGCGAACCGGCAAGCGACCCATTGAAAGCCACGCAATCGGCATACCGGACGCCGGACCCGCCGAAGATGTCCAAAGCGCTGCCGATGGTCAGGTCGATGCGACCTTTGCCGAGGCGTTGGGTCAGCTCCAGGTCCGCGAGAGAACGCGCTCCGCCGGCATAGGTCGTGGGCAATGGCGACCACGCGGCCAGCTTCTCCACGAGATCGCCGTCGATGCCGCGGCACAATCCTTCGACGTCCACCGCGTGGACGAGGAACTCGGCGCAATGGTCGGCGAGCGCGGCGAACGTCTCCTCCCCGAGGACCAACGAGGTGGGCTTCTGCCAACGGTCGGTGAACACGACGTGCTCGTCGCCGCGCCTGCGGCAGCTCAGGTCGAGCACGAGGCGTTGCTTGCCGATGAGCGCGACGAGCTGCTTCAGACGGTCCCATTCCAAGCGCCCGTCGCGGAAGACCCAGGAGGTGACGATGACGTGCGACGCACCGGCGTCCAACCAGGTCCGCGCGTTGTCGGCCGTGACGCCGCCGCCGAGCTGGAGACCGCCCGGCCAAGCCGCGAGGGCTTCGCGGGCCGCCGCTTCGTTCCCGGGCCCGAGCTGGATCACATGCCCGCCGAGAAGCAGGTCGCGGCGGTAGAGCCCGGCGAACCATCCGGGCGGTTGCTCGGCCACGAAGTTGGTGGTCACGCCGGCACCGCTGTCCGTCAACGTGCCGCCGACGATCTGGGTCACGCGGCCGTCGCGGAGGTCGATGCACGGTCGGAACACCCGGGAAAGCTAGACGGCGGGCCGCGCCGGCAAAAGCATGGAAAGCGTCCGGTACCTCCGATCGGTCGTCGCGGATCCGGCCCGATCAGACTTGCGGGAGCGTCCGCACCCGTTCGCCGACCCGGGCGGGGTCGCCGAGCGCCGTCCTGATGAGGCCGCAGATGACACCGACGTCCTCGACCGAGACCGCGGTGCCGGTCGGGAGGACCACCACCCGCGCCGCGATCCGCTCGGTCTCCGGAAGCAGCAGGCCGGCGTGCGGGAAGAGCGACCGGTACGGCTCCATGCGGTGCACGCCGGGCCAGAAATATTTCCGGGCGAGCACGTTCTCGGCCTGGAGGACGCGGACCAGCGCGTCGCGGCCGAGACCGGTCGCCGTCTCGTCGACCTCGACGACGACATACTGGTGGTTGTTGCGCTCGGTGTCGTCGTATCCGACGAGCTTGACGCCGGGCAGGCCGGCCAATCCCTCGGCGTAGGCGGCGTGGTTCCGGCGGTTCACCTCGATCACCTCGCCGATGCTTTCGAGACAGGTGAGGCCCATCGCCGCGCAGGCCTCGGTCATCTTCCCGTTGGTCCCGACGTGGATGACGTTGTCGAAACCGGCGAAGCCGAAGTTCGTCATCAGCCGGATCCGCTCCGCGAGGGCGTCGTCGTCGGTCGTGATGGCGCCGCCTTCGAACGAGTTGAGGAACTTCGTGGCGTGGAAGCTGAACACTTCCGCGAGACCGAAACCGCCGACCATGCGCCCGCGGTGCGAGCATCCGAACGCATGGGCGGCATCGAACATCAGCTTGAGCCCGCGGCGACGTGCGATGTCCGAGAGCGCCTCGATGTCGCAGGGCCGGCCCCAAACGTGGGTGGCGAGGATCCCGGTCGTGCGCGGGGTGATGTGCCGCTCGACGCGGGACGGGTCGATGTTGTGGGTCGCCGGATCCATGTCCGCGAACACCGGGGTGATCGCCTGCCACTGGAGCGCGTGGGCCGTGGCCACGAAGGTGTAGGCCGGCACGATGACCTCGCCTTCCAGGTCCGCCGCACGGACGGCGATTTCCAGTCCGATGGTCGCGTTGCAGACGCAGATGACGTGCTTCACGCCGACGCGCCGGGCGATCTCCTGTTCGAACTCCTTGACCAACGGGCCGTTGTTCGAGAGCCAGCGCCGGTCGAGCATCTGGTCGAAGCGCTCGTACAACCGCTTGCGGTCGCCCAAGTTCGGGCGGCCGACGTGCAGGGGTTCGGGGAACGTGGGTTTCCCGGTGAACACCGCGAGGGCAGGCGGCGAGGTCTTTTCTGCGTCGTGCATCGAGAGCGGTGACAGGTCCCGGTCCGGTGGCAAGGACGCTTCCAAGGACGGAGACCTCCGCGGACAGTACAAGCAGCTTCCCGGCGAGACAACGTCACCCTCGGGATTCCGCCGTGGACGGAGCCTACGCAGTCAGCGGGCGCGTCGCTCGGTTCATCCTGCCGCGCCTTGTCACCGACCTTGCTGGAAACCGGCGTGGACTTCCTCCCGATGGTTCGCCCACCTTCGTCCCATGAGAACCCCGCTGGTCGCCGCGTTCTGCCTTTGCATCGGCTTCTTCTCGTCATGGCTCCCGGCACACGCGGCGTTCCGCGCGGGCATCGCGGTGCGGATCGTCACGCCGGAACCGCTGTTGCCCGTGAGCGGCGGCGTCGGCCCGTCGAACCCGGTGAAGGAGAAACGCGGCGAGATCACCGTCCGCGCGCTGGTCGTCGAACAGGACGGCACGCGGATCGCCTTCGTGAGCACGGATTTCCTCGGGTTCCCGTCGGTGCTGGGCGACCGCGTGCGCGCCAAGGCGAAGGGGATCCCGGCGGACCACATCCTCATCGGCGCGACCCATACCCACAGCGCGCCCGACGCGTATTGTTTCCCCGACGGCAAAGGCGGCACGAGCGGCGATCTGGCGTACCTCGGGACGGTCGTCGACAAGGCCGCCGCCGCGATCGACGAGGCCGTCGCCAAGCTCCAACCGGCGACCTTCCGCAGCGCGACCGGCGATGCCCGCGGCCAGATCGCCTACAACTATTACGCCCCCGAACTCTACGATCCGCGCGTGAACGTGCTCCAGGCCGTCGGCGCCGACGGCAAGCCGCTCGCGACGTTGGTGAACTACGCGGTTCATCCGGAGGTCCTCGGCTCCGAGGCCGGCATCTGCTCGCCGGACCTCGTCGGACCCCTCTACGACCGCATCGCCGAGGCCGGCGGCGGCATCGGGATCTTCATGAACTCCGCCCAGGGCGGCATGGTCACCGCCGATAACCGGCTCAAAGGCGGCGGAGAGGCCCGGACCTGGGAAGAATGCCGGCGCATCGGACGCCTGCTCGCCGACGAATCGCTCCGCATCGTGCATGACGCCCCGGTGCAGACGGAGCCCAAGGTCCGCATCGCTTCCCGGCAGGTGAAGTTCCCCGTCGAATCGCCGCTCCTGCTCGCGATCATGCGTGCCTCGCCGCTCGGATACCCGGCCGATGCGTCCGGCAAAGTTTCGACACGGATCGCCCTCGTCTCGCTCGGCACCGCCCAGATCCTCACCATCCCCGGCGAAGCGCTCCCGAACATCGGTTTCTATCTGAAACGGAAGATGCGCGGGGGACAGAACTGTCTCTTCGGCCTCACCAACGACGCGTTCGGTTACATCCTCACCGAGGTCGATTGGCAGAGCTTCAAGCGCTACGACTACGTGAGCCGCACCTGCCTCGGCGAGAAGACCGGCGAGATCCTCATCGAAGAGGCCTTGAGACTCATCGCGGAGAACCCGATGTCCGCGCCCTGAGACCCGAGACCCCAGAAATCTCACGCCGGCTCGTCGTCGGACGCGTGCCGGTCGGCGCGGTTGCGCGAGGCTTCGACCTTGACGTAGTGCAGGACCACCGGCGCGAAGATCATCCCGGGCAGCCCCATCAACCGCTCGCCGACCACCAAACCGATCAGCGTGAGCCACATGGGGTTCTTGATCCGGTCGCCGATGATCTTCGAGTTCAGGAAGTACTCGAGCTTGTGGAGCACCACGAGGAACACCAGGGCGGCGAACGCGACTTTCGGCGAGAGGCTGAAGCCCACGCCGATGATCAGCGTGTTGCTCATCAGGTTACCGACGATGGGCAACAGCCCGAGGAGGAACGTGAGCGCCACGATCACCGCCACGTACGGGTAGCCGTTCCAGAGCAGGAACCCGGAGGTCATCACCGTGTTGATGGCCGAGATCAGGATCTGCGCGCCGATGACCGTGGAGAAGCTGCGGAAAAAGGTGATCGCCCGCAGCGCCAGCTCGCGGCTGACCGTCGCGTAGAGGCTGCCCCGCACGGCGTGCGGATCGCCCTCCATGATGAACTTCGAGTTGAGGAAAAGGCTCGCCGCCGCGACCAGCCCGATGAAGAACGAGGCGATCTCGAACACCGCGCCCCGGGCATAGGTCCCGATGTTGGCGACCTTCGTCTGCACCCACGCCAGCGCGAGCGGTTTCAGGCTGGCGTAATCGGTGAACGGCAGGTCGAGCCCCTTGCGCTCGGCGTACTCGACCACGGCCGGGATGGTCGTCTCCGCGATCTTGGGCAAGGTCACGTAGGCCGCTTTGGAGAAGTACCCGAGCCCGACCACGATCGTGGTCGCCAAGAGCGCGTAGAGCAGTATCGCCAGCCACTTGCGTCCGCCCCACAGGAAGAGCCGCAGCGCGAAGAACCCGAACAGCGCCGTGAGCACCAGCGTCGCCAGGTGCAGCCACCCGATGAGGACCAGGACGACCAGCATGATCACGTACGAGATGCGTGCGGACCGGCTGGCGGAGCCGGGGCGTCGGTGGGAGGAGTTCGTCATGCGCTGAGGTCGGGCCGCCGATACTCTGGATGCTCCCGGCCGCTTGCACAACCCGCGGCCTGCGCCGCCACCGCCGCCGTTCAGCCCGGAGGCGCGGCGGGCGGGACGTGATGGTGATGATGGAACAGCGTCGCGCGGTTCCGGTACAGATACGCCACGATGAAGGCGTTGATCAGCATCACCAGCAGCAGCCCCACGTGGAACTTGTGCGACAGCTCGAAGACCTCGATCGGGATGAAGAACGCCGACTGCCCGATCGCCAGCCATCCGGCCCACTGGGCCCGGAACGAGAGGCCGATGCCCTCGACCGAGGCGAGCATCCCGTAGAGCAGCGAACCCGACGCGAGCCAGAGCATCGATGACGGCGTCACCTTCGACAGGTTCTCGGCCATGTCGGCGAAGAACTTCTTCTCCGGGTCCAGGTGGAACAGGTCCAGCACCCGGTGCAGCTCGAACGGGAGGTCGTTGTCCGAGAGCGTGTACAGCCCCAGCGCCGCCGAGAAGAAGAAGGCCCCCTTGAGCAGCTTGAACGCGATGATCGCGTACAGCGCCGGGGCCTTCGGAAGTTTTTCGGGCATCAGCGGACCTTGGGCAACAGGAGGCCGAGGAGGTCCTTGATCGCCACGCGCGTCTGCTGCTGCGTGTCGCGGTCGCGCAGAGTCACGGTGTCGAGCAGCTCCGGCTTCTCGCCCAAAGTGTCGAAGTCGATGGTCAGGCCGAACGGCGTGCCGGCCTCGTCCTGACGCGCGTAGCGACGGCCGATCGCGCCGCCGTCGTCGTAGAAGACCGTCATGTGCGGACGCAACAGGTCGCGGACCTCCTTGGCCTTGGCCACCAGCTCCGGCTTGTTCTTGAGCAGCGGGAAGATGCCGACCTTCACCGGCGCGATGCGCGGATGGAACCTCATCACCACGCGGGTCTCGGATTTGCCCTTCTCGTCGGTGGTGGTGAGCTCGCTGTACGCGTCGGCGAGCAGCGCCAGTATCAGGCGGTCGACGCCCGCCGACGGCTCGATGACGTGCGGGATGTACTGTCCCTTGGCCAGCTTGTCGAAATACACGGTCGCTTCGGCCTCGGCCTGCTTGGCCGCCTCGGCCTCGTCGGCGCCCTTCTTGAGGAAGGCCGCGGTCTTGCCGGTGACGAACTTGGCGCGCATCGACGCCTTCTTGGCCTCGTCGAGCTTGCCCCAAGCCGCGCGCAGCTCCTCGTCGAACACGCCCATCGGCTTGCCCGAATGCTTCTCGTGCTGCGACAGGTCGAAGTCCCCGCGCGCGGCGATGCCCTCGAGCTCCTGCGTGCCGAACGGGAACTTGTACAGGATGTCCACGCACGCCCGGGCGTAGTGCGCCAGCTCCTCGGGCTTCTGCCAGTACTCCTCGAAGCGGTCGCGAGTCAGGCCGATCCCTTCGTAGAAGCGGATGCGCTGCTCGACCCAATACTTGTGCCAGACCTCCCAGCCCCAATCCGCCTGCGGCTCGCCCTGCCACGCGTTGTCCGACGCCTTGGCGACGGAACCCGCGAGCGCCTCGACCGCCTCGTCGGGCTTGATGAAGAACTCCAGCTCCATCTGCTCGAACTCGCGCGAGCGGAAGGTGAAGTTGCGCGGCGTGACCTCGTTGCGGAACGCCTTGCCCATCTGCGCGACGCCGAACGGCACCTTCTGCCGCGCCGTCTCGTGGACGTTCTTGAACTGCGCGAAGATGGCCTGCGCGGTCTCGGGACGGAGGTAGCACACGTTGTCGTCGGATTCGACGGGTCCGTAGTGCGACTTGAACATCAGGTTGAACGGGCGCGGCGCCGTCAGCTCGCCGCCACAATGCGGGCACGGCGTCTGGAGACCGGTGGTGTTCACCTGCTCCGTGGCGAGATATTGATAGAGTTCCTTGACCGTCGGGCGAGCCGCGCCGGGCGCGTTCACGCGCTCCGCCAAGAACGAGAGGGTGACCTCGGGGTTGCGGACCAGCGCAAGGTTCGGGGCCAGGTGCTTTCCCTTGCCTTTGGCCCAAGCGAGCAGCGCGGGGCTTTCCACGAGTCCATCCGGACAGATCTCCGCGATGGCCTGGGCCCAGGCGTTCTCCGGGATCATCTCCCAGACCTGGTCGAACCGGACGAGCTTCTTGCAGTGCTTACAAGTGCTCATCGGATCCGCGAACGTCGCGACATGGCCCGACGCTTCCCAGATCTTGGGATGCATGATGATGGTCGCCTCGAGGCCGGCGACGTCGTCGCGATGGTGGACGATGGTCCTCCACCAGGCGTCCTTCACGTTGCGCTTCAGCTCCGCGCCGAGCTGGCCGTAGTCCCAGAAGCCGTTGATCCCGCCGTAGATCTCCGACGACTGGAAGACGAACCCGCGACGCTTGCAGAGGCTGACGATCTTCTCCATCAGCACGTTTTCTTTCGGCTCGGACATAGATTGAGGGAGCGGAGCTTCCGTTTCGACCGTCCGGGTGTCAACGCCGCCGCGCCCGGCGGACCGACTTCCGCGTTGTTCCGTCCGTCGCCGGTCGCCATCCTCGCCGCATGTCGTCGCCCTATTCGTCTCGCTACTACGAAGGTCTGAAGGAGGATTCCGCCGCCTCGGCCCGCGAGACGGTGCCGCTCGTCCTTCGCCTGTTCCCGAGCCGGACGGTCGTCGATGTCGGCTGCGGTTCCGGCACCTGGACCAAGGCCTATGCCGACGCCGGCTGCGACGTGCTGGGGATCGACGGCGACATCGTCCGGACCGAGCAGCTGCTCTTCCCGGCCGACAAATTCCGCCGGGCGGACCTCGCCGCGCCGCTGCGTCTCGACCGCCGGTTCGACCTCGTGAACTGCCTGGAAGTCGCCGAGCATCTGGCGTCCTCGCGCGGCGAGAGCTTCGTCGGCGACCTCTGCCGGCTCGGCGATGTCGTGTTCTTCTCCGCGGCCGTGCCCGGCCAAGGCGGCACCCACCACGTCAACGAACAGTGGCCGAGCTACTGGATCGCGTTCTTCCGCGCCCAAGGTTTCGTGCCGATCGATTGCCTACGGCACCGGATCTGGCAGAACGACAAGGTCGCCTGGTGGTACGTGCAGAACGCGTTCGCCTTCGTGAAGGAATCGCGCCTCGCGGATTTCCCCGGGGCGGTCGCCGAGGACCGTCCATGGCCGACCGACCTGGTCCATCCCCGCGCCTACGTGCGCGCCACCGTGCCGAGCGAGATGTCGCCGCGCATGTTGAAGGAGGTCGCCAAGGCGCTGCCCCATTTCCCGGCCAAGGTGCTCAAGCACCTCCGTGGCGGCTGATCCCGGCGGACCGCGATCGGCCCCGAGATGCCGGGCCGGTCACTTTTTCCGCGCGACGACGAACGCGTTGAACATGGCGTAGCGCAACGGCGTGGCGTTGAGCACCGTTTCGACGAGCGGGGCCACCACGCGGTCGGTGCAGGACACCGTCTCCACGACGCAACCGTTCCGTTGGAGGAAGAAGGCCATGTCGAGACCGTTGGTGCAGACGATCGCGTCGTCGTCCGGCGTGAACGGCGTCTTGATGATCGGCGTCATCCGCTCGAAGCGGACCGCTTCCGGGCACTCGCGCATCTTCCGGCGCCGGTCGGCAAGCGCGCGGAAGTTCCGCCATTTGTTCCCGAGCCCACGCATGCGCGGATGGTAATCGCGCCAGCCGATCGCCCGGAGGAAATTGGGCGAGCTGAGCACGATCTTGCCGCCCGGCGCGGTGACCCGCACGACGTCGGCGATGAAATCCTCAGGCGCCTCCACGTGCTCGAGCACGTTGAGCGCGCCGACGCCGGCGAAATGGCGATCGGGGAACGGCAGCCGCTTGCCGTCGTACCAGAGGCATCGGTCGGTGTGGGCGCGGGACTTGGCGATGTTGGCCTCGGCGACGTCGACGCCCCAAGCGTCGACGCCGTCGGCCGCGAGCTTGGCGACGACCTGGCCGACGCCGCAGCCGACGTCCAGCACGCGGCCGCCGGCGACGTCCGGCCGGAGCGCGGCGGTGAACTTCGCGTAGAACGCCGCGTCCCAGTTCGCTAGGATCTCGGCATAGGCCGTGTCGTCGCGCACGCGGTCGAGATGGCTGGTCTGTCCGGACATGTCAGCGTTCCTTGGGCCGGGAGACGACGAGCAGGCCCGTGCAGCCGAGTCCCGCGATGATCGCCGACAGGCTCACCCACAACGTCCCGCTCGGCGGCGCGAACCGGAACTCGACCGTGTGCTCGCCCGCCGGCACCGCCACGCCGCGCATCAGGAAGTTCGCGCGCAGCAGCTCGGCCGGCGCGCCGTCGACCGTCACGTGCCAATCCGGATGCCACCGGTCGTTGAGCAGCAGCACGCCGGGAGCCGCGGACTTCGTCTTCAGGACGACGTGCTTCGGCGCATAGCTGGTGAAGCCCACCTCGCCGGGAGCGGCGTCCGACGCCGCGCCGACCCCGGACGGATCCGCGGCGAGCACGACGCTCTTGGCCGGATCGAATGCCGGTGACCGCAGCCGGTCGAGCATCGCGGCGTCGTTGGTGACGGTCTCCCAGCGCGTGTAGAGCTTGGCCCGCGGCAATGCCCCGGTGAACTCGAGGACCGCGAGCGGGCCTTTTTCGGACGGCATCGCCGTGAGGAGCTGGACGGCGTCCGCGACGGGCAGCGACGGCGACGGCTGGGGCTGGCCGGGCTTGAGCCCGAGCGTGTAGGGAAGCCTCACGCGGAAGCGTTTCTGCACGGGGTCGAACAGGTCGTTGAACGCATCGATGCCGCTGCTGATGCCGAGCTGGTAACGCGTGTTCGACAGCTCCCAGAGACGGGTGACCAGGAAGAGGTTCGTCCGCGCCGCGGGGATCATGGCCCGGACCTGGACCGCTTGGTCCGGCGCCAAGCGGTCCATCTGGGGCCCGATGGCCGCGAGCTGCGAGGCCAGGCCGAAGTTCGGCGGAGTGAACGCGGCGAGATACGCGGCCTCCATCTCCGGCGTGCGGGGCATCTGGTCGATGTCGAGCGACTGGATGTTGTAGTACTGGAAATGGTGCTCCAGCCATTCCTTGTGCAGATACGGGAAGTACGGGAACTCCTGCGGCGAGTAGACCAGTTGTCCGCCGCCGAGGCGCGGATGCACGAACGCCGTCACGCGGTGTTCCCACGGCCGTTCCTTGAGCAGGTCGATCACGGCGTTGCTCTGGTAGCGGACCTGGTAGTCGTAGTGCTTCACCCAGGGCGCGTTCGCCCGGAGGAGATCGATGACCAGGATCGCGCCGAGCAGGACCCATCCCGCTTTCGCGCGCGTCCCGCCGAACCAACCCACGATCGCCAGCGCGACCACGCCGGCGGATGCCGCCAGGAACGCGACCGCGATCCACACCTCGCCGATGCTGAAGGCGGCGGTGGCCGGTTCGCCCTGCCCGAAGGGGACCGTCGCCAGATACCGCGTGAGCTGCGGCGCGCGGCTGGCGTAGACCGCCGCGCCGATGATCGCCAAGACGAGCAGCGCGCCGGAGACCGCGATCCAGAGCTTCTCGCCGGTCGGGGCCGTCGAGCGCCAGGCCTTGATCTGGTCCCCCAGCCGGCCGCGGCGCGACCGGTCCGCCGCGAACGACGTCCGGGCCAGCGCCTCGAGCCCGTAGGCGAAGAGGATCCAGAGCGCGAGGCCCATCCCGTGGAGGAACTTCATCGGGAACCGGATCGTCGACGCGTAAGGGAGCGAGAAGAAGAACTGGTAGAAGGGCGCGAACTTTCCGTAGGCCAGCAGCAGCGAGCCGAGCGCGACCGCCGCCCAGAACCAGACGAACCGCCGTTCGGTCACGGTGAACGGCGAACGCTCCTTGCGGAGCGAGGTCACGAACGCGAACGCGCCGACCAGCAGGACCAGCACACCGACATATTCACCGGAGCCGCTGAAGCGGTTCTGCGGTAAGCCGTCGCTGGATCCGACGCTGCCCCAATAGGCGCCGCCGCCGGGGGAATCCATGCGATAGCCGAACAGCCCGGGGACCGCGATGCGCGGCGTCTCGATGATCGGGAAGCTGCCGAAGGTGGCGAATTCCCAGCGCTTCTCGCGCGAGGCGTCGTCCTGCTGCATGCCGGCGACGCCCTTGATCTGGGTGCCGACGAGCGACGAGAGCGAATGGGCCGCGATCCAGGCGGCGCACGCCGCGACGAGGGCGAGCCGAGCGCCGCCCTGGACCGCCCTGCCGGCCGGGATCCCGGGCTCCGCGAGGATCTGCCACACAGCGAACGCCGCGACGTACAAGCTGAAGAGCGCGCCGACGTCGCCGCCCTCCATCACAGAGAATCCGGTGGCGAAACCTGCGAGCCCGACCAGCACCCAGCGCCGCCCACCGGTCTCGCGGCCCGCGAGCGCGGCGATGGCCAAGAGGGCGAAGCCGAGCGAGATCGCTTTCGGAGGCAGCCCCCAGCAGGCATAGGAGAGCGGGTTCGAGGCCAACGCCGCGGCGAGGCCGGCCAGCAGCGCCACCGCAGGATGGAACCCGAGCCGACGGACGCAGGCCCAGCAGCTCAGCCCGAGGAAGATCAGCCCGAGCGGCGCGTAGAACTTGGCGATGAACACCGGGCTCTGGACCAAGGAGCCCACGATCTGCGAAAGATCCGGCGTGGCCCCGAGCATCGTCACCCCGACCCAGTTCAGGTCCTGCCAATAGCCGAAGAAAGTGCCCGGTAGCCGACCGGCGTCGGCGTTGAGCATCCCGAGTGGAGCGTCGTTGGCGAACAGGACGAACTCGGGAAGCAAGCTGCGACGGAACAGGAATCCCACCGCCGCGCCGATCACGGCCAGCACCAAGAGGCACGTCCGCAGTCGGCCGGCCACCGTGGACGAGGAACGGTCTTCCGGCTTTTGATCGTGCAGTTTCATACGTTGATCGACACGGCGGCGGTCATCTCGGATGGGGTCCCAGGATCAGGTCGCGCAAGCAGACCACAGCTTTCCCCAGCGACCAATGCAAAGCCGGAACCGATCCCCGGGCCAATCGGCCTATCTCCTCGGCGTAGGCCGGATCCGCCGGCCGCACCAACTGTTGCTTGACCACGGAACGGGCGGCGAAAAGGCAGCGGATGCGCTCACGCCAAAGCCATTTTTGCAACGGGCCGGCCTCCGACCACTCGGCGATCTGCGTCATCGCCCGCCATTCGTCACCGACCCAGCTCTGCAGGCGGCGAGCGTTCGCGCTGGTCGTGCTGGCGGCATGATGGCGGATCTGACACAGCACCTGCGGGACTTCGACCCTTCGCTCGGACCGGCGGGCCCAATCCGCGTAGAACACGCAATCGCCGACCTGCGGGTAATCCAACGGGAACCGGCAAGGGGCAGGACGCCCTCCGGTCTTCAACAAGACCGATCCGCAGAACACCGTCCGCAGTTGGCCTTGGCGGCGCAGCAGCTCGTCCGCGGAGAGCGGGCAGGGGAGACCCCCGGAAGACCCGCGTTGGCCGGGCAAAAGATCGCCCGCGGCATCGATCTTCTCGGTCAGCGACCAAGCCATTGAAGGTGCCGCCGCCGAGGCGAGCGTGGGCACGACCTGTTCCAGGAACCTTGGCAGCACCAGGTCGTCCGCGAGCAGAATGTGCAAGAGGTCCGTCCCGACCGCCAGCTCGAGGCATCGGTTCAGGTTACCGAACAATCCTTGGTTGCGTTCGTTGCTGTGCAGCTCCCCGTTCAGCCGCGGGTTCTGTCGCAGGAAGTCTGCCGTGACTTCCCTGGTCCGGTCTGTCGAGCAGTCATCGATGACCACCAGCCGGTCGGGCAGCCGCATCTGGGCAGCGACCGACGCCAAGGTGGCGGGCAGGAACTGCTCGCCATTGAAGACGGGGATGACGGTGGTTACGCCGGGCACGGGCAGGGAAGGAAGCAGAAGCTCTCCCCCCGGGAAAGCCTCCATGTCGGTTCGGCAGGTCAGCGTCCGTACCAAGCCTTCAACTCGAGCAACTGCCGCCGAAGCGGCGGACAGGTCACGTCGGGCACCAAGCTCCTCAGGACCGGGGACGGCGCTTCGACAGGCTGGACGGTCGCGGCGGAGCGCCAGATCTCACCGATCAGCCGGAGAACTTCGGCTTTGCTCACGGGCGGCCAGAACCCGGGCTGGCAGACGATTCCGCCCGTTCCAGGCCGGTCCAGCGATCGTGCGCAGAGCCGGGCCCATTCGAGCGTGGTGATCCCGTTCCAGGCGTGGTCCGTGAAGCCCCGCACAGGGCCGTGCCGTGCCAGGAACCATCCCATCAGACTGCGCGGCTCCCCGAGCTCGGGGCCGATGATCGAGGCCCGGATGACCGTCCCGCCCGCGGCCCGGACGGCCGATTCGGCCTCCCATTTGGAGCGACCGTAGAGATCGGTCGCATCCCCCGTTTCCTCCACCCGGCGTGCGGCTTTGTGCGGTCCGAAGACCCCGTCGGAACTTGCATGGACGAAACGGCAACGTCCTGCCACCGCCTCCGCCACCAAAGCCGGCAAGGTGGCGTTCACCGATCGGATCCAACCGTCGGCGATCCCGGGACCGGGACGGACGCCGATGCAATTGACGACCGCTTCCGGTCGGCCGGCGAGCACGGCTTCAATGAAGCCGCGAGGCGCGGCCGGGTCGTAGCGGGTCGCCTCGTTCCGCACCTCGTGCCCGGCTTCCGCGAGAACCCGGGCCACCACGTGGCCGAGCATCCCTTTCGAGCCGAGGACGGTGATCCGCATCAGACGTCCTCGAACGCCGTCAACCACATGCCGGCGTGCGCCGGGTTCTTGCGGATGATGTCCTCGCGATAGTTCCAGGCCGTGATCAGGCAAGCGGCGGAAGGCAGCTCGACCAACGCTTCGGGCCGGACGATGGGCGTTGCCGTCCGAGGGATGAACTTGCCCGCCCGCAAAGGAGCTTCGTCCACGATATGGGCGAAGCGCAGGTGCCGCATCTGGTTGAGATACACGTTGGCCCGTCCCGCCGCTCCGTAGGCGGAGATCCGTCGGCCGCTTTCCAGGAGCCGGCTGAGTTCACGCGCCGCAGGCGTCTCGGCGCGCCGGGCGTAGGCGACCCTGAGGTCCGTCAGGCCGGGCTCGGGATCGCCGGCGCCCTCGGGCATGGGCTGCGGGCCGGCCTCGCGCCGGAACCGCGCCCGGAGAAGACCGCCGTGGAGCGGCAGCCGACGGGTCGCCTCGTGGACGAATCCCAACCGCGCCAGACAACGGACGAGCGCCGGCTCGCTCCATTCGAGCTTGTGCTCGTGGTAGATGGTGTCCCATTGGCCCCCGCGCAACGTCGCCGCGAGGTCATGCACCTCGACCCACAGGTGTCCGCCCGGCTTCAGCGCCAGTGCCGCCCCGGCGAAGACCTCCCGGAGGTCCGAGATGTGGGCCAAACAATTGGAGCCGGACATCGCGTCGACCCGTCCTTCCAATCCGTGGGCACGGACGACCTCCGGCGTGAACGGCAGGTTGATCAGCTCCCAATCCCCCGCCTCGGCTCCGCGACGGGCCACATCGCTCGGATCCACGCCCACGCGCCGCCACGCCGACGGCAGTCGACGCAGGAGCACGCCATCGTTGCAGCCGATCTCCAGATAGGTGAGCGGCCTGTCGGTGCCGTGGAACCCGGCGAGTTCATCGACGAAACCTGCGAAGTGGCGCACGAGCCCCGGCACCGTGGACGAGGCATAGTTGTATTCCCCGAAGAGATGCCCGTCGGGGATGTCCTCGGCCACCTGCACCGCACCGCAACCGGTGCAACGCACCCAAGTCAACGGGAAGACCGCGGCCTCCTCGGCCTCCGCAACGGTGCGGCAGAACATGCCGGCCAACGGCATCGGTTCCATCGCCAGGACCGGAAGGAAGCCGGCGGCCGAGGCGTGGCATCCGCGGCATCGCGAAGTGAGCGTGTATCGCATGTCGGAAAGTCCGTGAAGCGGTCCTGGCGGTCGGCGACGAGGACGCCGCGGACCGAGGCCTCAGGTGAAGAACTCCACCTGCCCCATCGAATCAAGCAGTTCACCGATCGCCTCGGGTGAATCCAAGCGACGGGTGTTCTCGGAGGTGTATTCCGCCCCGAGGGGTTGCGCCGTGAGTTGCGGCGGGATCCGGTGCTCCGGGTGGATGGTGAAGTAGCTCGCCGATTCGGTGACCCGTTGGAGCTCGTATTCGTTGACGAGGATCTCGTGGATCTTCTCCCCGGGCCGGATGCCGACCACCTCGATCGGATGCCCCGCCCCGCGCGGGCTGTATTTGAGCCGCATCGCCTCCGCCAAAGCTTGGACCGTGCTGGCCGGGGCCTTGCGGACGAAGATCTCGCCGCCACGCGCCTCGGTCATCGCGTGGAACACCAGGTCCACGGATTGATCGAGGGTCATCAGGAACCGCGTCATGTGGGGCACGGTCAACGTCAGCGGCCGGTCCTCGCGGAGCTGTTGTTTGAAGAGCGGGATCACCGATCCGCGGCTGCCCATGACGTTTCCATAACGGACACAGCAGTAGATCGTGTCGCCACCTGCCAGACCTTGGCTGCACACCAGCTTCTCCATCATCGCCTTGCTGGTCCCCATCGCGTTGACGGGTTTCACGGCTTTGTCGGTGCTGAGCACCACCACGGTCTTGACCCCCGCGGTCCGGGCCGCGGCGCACACGTTCTGCGAGCCCAGCACGTTCGTCTTCACCGCCTCGAACGGGTAGCTCTCACACGACGGGACCTGTTTGAGCGCCGCCGCGTGGAAGACGAAATCCACTCCCCGCATCGCCTCGGCAACGCGGTCCGCATCCCGCACATCGCCGATAAGATAGCGGAACTGCGGGAAGACGCGTTGCATCTCCCACTGCTTCTTCTCGTCGCGGCTGAAGATGCGGATCTGCGCCGGCCGGTGGGCCAGCAGATGCGCGGCGACCCGGTTCCCGAACGAGCCGGTGCCGCCGGTGATCAGGATGGTCGCGCCTGCGAGTTGTCTCATGGGCGGCGTTTATAGCCATGCCGCCCCCGCCGGGGCAGAAATTTCTTGGATGACCAGGCATCTGGAAGCCGCACGGCCCGCGGGCCGCCGCCGATCTTCTTCATTTTGCACCGGACCCGAGACCGGGCACGGCCGGTTGGCGCGTAAGGAAAGACCGGGAGGAGCGCGCGACACCTCCGTGACCGGATAAGTCGGGACGCGGTCTCATCGGGGCGCCGCGTCCACCCGCCGGCGCAGGCCGGACACAAGCGTCACCTGCGGCCGGATAGCGGCCGGATAGGCCTCGACAACGGGGATCCGCTCCGGTTGGTTGCAAATGTAGTCAGCCTCAAGCTTTCCCGATGAACATCCTGCGCCGGTGGTCCTTCGTCCTCTTCCTGTTGCTCGGTCTTTCCGGCGGCCTCCGTCTGAAGGCGGCGGGCATGCCACTGCCGGTGGTCAATCCCGGCTTCGAGGCGTTGACCGGGACGGACCCGGTCCATTTCGACGCGGACGGGCTTCTGCGGGACGGTCATTACTCAGCCTTCGATTTCGCCGACGGCACCGGGTTCAACAGCACCCAAGCGCTCCCCGGTTGGTCCGGCAGCGGGTCGGCCGGAACCTTCAACCCGTCGGCCGCGCAGTTTCCAGGCGGGGTCACCGACGGGAGGAACACGGCATGGATCAACGCGTCGTTCTCCGCGAAGGGACAATTGACCCAGATATTGGCGGACACGTTCCAAGCCGACCGCACTTACCGGCTCAGCGTGGATGTCGGCTCACCGGCGGGAGTGGGTTTCCCCGGATATTTCATCGGGCTCTACGCCAACGGGCGGGCCGTGGCCTCGGACACGAACTCCGTGACGGTGGCCAGCGGCAGGTTCGCGACCGCGACCGTGGTGGTCACCTTGCCGGCGGACTCGCCCTTCATCGGTGCCCCGATCGAGATCCGGCTGGGATTGCCCGATTTCAAACCCGACCAGACCGACTTCGACAACGTGCGGCTGACGGTCGAGGCCCCTGCGAGCATCGCGCTGCCGGTGGTGAACCCGAGCTTCGAGGCGTTGACCGGCACCGATCCCCGCTTCTTCGATGCCTCCGGCCATCTGCTGCTGGAACACTATTCGACGTTCCCGGGAGTCCCGAGCCTCCCCATCGGGTTCTATTCCACCGACGCGATCCCGGGGTGGAACGGGACCTCTCCGACGCGCCCCATCACCGCGGGCATCATCAACTACCGTGGTTCGCGATACTTCCCCAACGGCAACCCGGACGGGCAGAACTGCGCGTTCATCAACTGGGTCGGCCACATCAGCCAGACGCTCACGAACACCTTCCAAGCCGGCCGGACCTACCGGTTGAGCGTCGATGTCGGCGTGGCGGTAGGGGTGACCTTTCCAGGATACTTCACCGGGCTCTACGCCAACGGGCAGGTCGTTGCCGCGGACACCAACTCGGTGACCGTGCCCGCCGGCGGGTTCGCCACCGCAACCCTTGCCTTCACCCTACCCGCGGACTCCTCCGCCGTCGGTGCACCGATCGAGATCCGGCTAGGGATACCCGGGGACCAACCCGACCAGACCGTTTTCGATGACGTGCGGCTGACGATGACCAGCGAGGCGCCATCGCCGGATTGCACTCCTGTGCCCCGCGGGCTGGTCGCTTGGTATCGCGCGGAAGGCAAAGCCGACGATTCGACCGGAACGAACACCGGGGTCTTCCTCAGGCCACGTTACGCTCCGGGCAAGATCGGCTCGGGGTTCGATTTCGATGGCAGCAACGAGGTGGAGGTCCCGGACGTGCCGGTTCTCAACGTATCGGCTTTGACGGCGGAGGCTTGGGTCTATCCGACCTCATTGGATGGCGATGTGGATATCATCATGAACAAGGAGGTCGACGGCTTCGACACGATCGCCTTTGAGATCGGGATCAAGGGGCCGTTGTCACAAAACGCGAGCACCATCCCGGTAGGAAATCTCGCGTTCCACCTCGGTGGAGTGAAGGGGCTTCCATCCGGATATTCGGGTTGGACCGACGGCGGTGCCGCGGTGCCGTTGAACGCATGGAGCCACGTGGCGATGACCTACGAAGCGGGGAAGGCGCGGATCTACCTGAACGGTGCGTTGGTCCGGAGTTTCAATGACCTCACGGGCACGCTCCGGCGGACACCGGGCCGGCTCAAGATCGGTTCCCGGTCGGACCCTATAGTGCGTGTGTTCCCGACCTCTCGTTTCAATGGCCGCATCGATGAGGTCGGACTTTATGACCGCTCATTGGACGTCGACGAAGTGGCGGCGATATTCCGGGCGGACTCGGCAGGCAAATGTTTGCCCCTTGGTCCTGTATCTATCGTCACGCCTCCCGCGGACACGGCCGTCTTGGTCGGCGCGGCCGCGAGCTTCAGTGTCGCGGCGACCGGTTCCCGTCCTTTCTCGTACCAGTGGAAGTTCCAGGGCACCGACATCGCGGGCGCGACGAATGCTCAGATCCTGCTGCCCAAGGTCGGGAGGTCCGCGGCTGGCAAGTATTCGGTCGCCGTCTGCAACGCTGCTGGGTGCGCACCGGTCGTCTCCGCCGTTCTAGCCGTCGACGCGCCGGCTGCAGTCGTGCGGATCGGCGACGCCACGGCCAAGGCCCCCGAGTCCTTCAGCGTCCCGGTGTCCTTGACCGGCAACGGCGATGAGAACGCCGTCGGCCTCAGCGTCCGATTCGATCCGGGATCACTTACGTTCATCGGCACCGAGGGCGGGGCAGGGGCGGGCGGATCGTCGACCCGCCTCAACAGTTCCCAGGCGACCAACGGCTCCGTCGGGATCCTGGTCGGTCTCCAGGCGGGTGCACGGTTCCCTCGCGGCACCAACGAGCTGGTCCGTCTGCGCTTCCGGCCGAAGGTCTCGGCGGCAGAAGTCGTCACCTCGATCGAGATCTCCGACAGCCCGGCCAAGCGACAATTGTCGGACGTCGATGCCAACTCGCTCCCGGTCTTCTGGGTGGGCGGGAACGTGCGCATCCTGGCCACCGATTTCGAAGGCGATGTCGGACCCTCGCCGGTGGGGGATCGTCGGGTCACCGCCGAGGATTGGGTGCTTATCGGACGTTACGTCGCCGGCCTCGAGGTGCCGGCGGACAACTCGCTGTTCCAGCGCGCGGATTGCGCTCCTCTTTCCGCCGGAGGCAACGGACGGCTCACGGTCGGCGACTGGGTCCAAGCCGGTCGCTTCGCCGTCGGTCTCGATCCGACCGTGCCGGCCACCGGACCCGCGGCCCCTGTCGCCCGCGCTTTGGCCACGCCCGGCGGCGGGCGCGCCCTTCCCCAATCGTCCGGGACCCGGATCGTCAGCATCTCCGGCGGCGAATTCCCGGCCGGCCAAGTGAAGGTGGTATCCGTCCGTCTCGCGGCGTCGGGCGATGAGAACGCTTTGGCATTCAGCATCCGCCACGATCCGACCCGTCTGCGTTTCGTCGGCGCGGACCTCGGGGCCGACGCCTCCGGTGCGACGCTGAACATCAACTCGCTGCAGGCATCGGACGGACGCATCGGCCTCGTGCTGGGCTTGCCGGCTTCGGCGAGATTTGTCCCTGGTGACGTCGAGGTGGCGAAGTTCCGCTTCGCCGGTCTCCCCGGCGGCACCGGTCCGTTGGACCTCGCGTTCGCCGACGCGCCTGTTTTCCGCGAGGTCGCGTCCGCGACGGCCGAGACGCTCCCGAGCCTCTGGGCCGACGCCGTGTTCACCGTCGCTTCCCGGAACCTCGCTTTCCGCGTCGTCCCGACCGCGGACGGTCCGCTGATCGAGCTCTCTTGGCCGGCGGGCACCGCCGAGATGTCCCTCGAATCCGCGACCGATCCCGTGGGGGGCAAGTGGTCGCCCGTCGCCGCCGTTCCGGTGGACGATGGAGCATCCCGCAGCGTGGCGCTGCCGCTCCCCGCGACGTCGTCCTACTATCGTCTGGTGGTGCCCTGAACCGGCGCCGCCGATCGCCGGCCATCGCCGGCCGTACTGGGCGACGTCGGGCCGGCCGGTTTGTCCGAGGTCCGTAGGTCTCTTCCGCCGAGCTGCGCGGCGTCGCGCACTTCGCCCTTCGCGCCGCGGGCCTCCCGACCTAGGCTCGCGCCATGCGAATTCTCACCGGCATCCAGCCGAGCGGCGCGCTGCACCTGGGCAACTATTTCGGGGCCATGCTCCCCGCGATCCAGCTCCAGGACCAGGGCGAGGCGTTCTACTTCATCGCGGATTACCATTCCATGACGTCGCTCACCGACGCCGCGGCCCGCCGGAGATACACGTTCGACGTGGCATTGGATTTCCTTGCCTGCGGGCTCGATCCGGCGCGCTGCGTCTTCTGGAAGCAATCGGACACCCCGGAGCACACCGAGCTCGCCTGGATCCTGTCGACCGTCACCCCGATGGGCCTGCTCGAGCGCTGCCACAGCTTCAAGGACAAGGTCGCCAAGCTCGGAGACGGGGAGGTCGGCTCGGTGAACCACGGCCTCTTCGCCTATCCGGTCCTGATGGCCGCCGACATCCTGCTCTACGACTCCAACGTCGTCCCGGTCGGCAAGGACCAGAAACAGCACCTCGAGGTCACCCGCGACATCGCCATCAAGTTCAACCTGCTCTACGGCGACACTTTCGTCGTGCCCGAGCCGCGGATCCAGGAATCCGTCGCCGTCGTGCCCGGTCTCGACGGGCAGAAGATGAGCAAGAGCTACGGCAACACCATCGAGCTCTTCGGCGAGGAGAAGGCCACGCGGAAGAAGATCATGGGCATCGTGATGGATTCACGGACACCGGCGGAACCGAAGCCCGACGCGGAGAAGAACATCGCCATCCAGCTCCTTAAACTGGTCGCCCCCGTCGAGGTCGCGACCGACCTGGAGGACCGTTTGCGCGCCGGAGGGCTCGGTTACGGGGACCTGAAAAAGGCCTTGTTCGAGCGCTATTGGGAACACTTCGCCCCGGCCCGCGCCCGCCGTGCCGAGTTGGCGGCCGATCCCGCGCACGTGCGCAAGGTGCTGGATGACGGCGCCTCCCGCGCCCGCGAGATCGCCCGGCGCACCTTGTCGCGCGCCCGGAAAGCCTGCGGCCTCGATTGAACGGGACCTGCCGCGGCATTCCGTCCGACTTGGAGCCGCCGGCCCTCAGCGGGGCGGCGGGGCGAGGTTGCCAATGTCCACCGCGAGCATCCAATGGCCGTCCGGAGTGCGGTGCCAGATGCTGAGGTACTTGCCCACCCGGTCGCCGCCCGGGGCATGCAGCAGGTAATCGCCCCAGGTCCACGCGAGTTCGCCGCTCATCGCCGTCTCGCCGCCTTGGGGACGCCATTCAAGAGCGCCCGGTGGCATCCCTTCCATCCCGGCCCGGATGGCGTCGCGGCCGACGATCGGCGGCCCCACCGGGACCAGCTGCACCGATCGCGGATCCGTGTAGCGCGCGAACGCCTCGGCCGGCGGGATCTGCATCGCCAGCCGTGAGAACTCCATGTCCGCCTCCAGCGGCGTGAGCAGCGCGCCCGGAACAACCTTGGGTTTCGGTTTGGTCGCGCAACCCGCCGCCACGAGCATCGCCAGGAGAGACGGGAGGATCCGTTTCATGGCGACGGTCTAGCGGAGGTCGGGTGGCCGCGGAAGCCCGGACTCGCGGCGGCGATGCTCATCGGAGCGCTCGGGCGAAGAATCGGAAGGTGTCCGCCAGATGTACTTCCCAATACGGCCACGTGTGTCCGCCCGGGAATTCTTCGTACATGTGCGCGATGTCGGCGGCCTCGAGCGCTTGGTGCAGATCCCGGTTCTCCCCGACCAAGAAATCCTCGGTGCCGCAATCGAAGCGGATCGGAGGCAGTTTGTGGCGGTTCCGCAACATGGCGGCGAGCACCGACCGGTCTTCTTCGGCATCGCTCCAGGCGTCGAGGCGGGCACCGAGCAGCTCCCGGAACTGTTCCTTGTGGGTCGCCGATGAATGGCCGGAGACCGCCCGGAACCGGTGGGGATGCTTCCCGCCCAGGCGCAACGCGCCGAAGCCGCCCATGCTCAGGCCGGCAAGGCACAGCGGCGACATCGGCGAGATCTCCGTCGCCGCGGCCGCGGCGGCCAACGGGACCTCGTCGACAATCCAACGCTCGAAATCGGGGGCCGCCGTCCCGTCGGCCGGCGCCTTCGCCTGGTTCATCATCATCCCGGGATCGCGCCGTGGATCCTCGGGCAAGACGTGCGGGACGTAGCCGGAGCCGTCGCGCCACAGCCCGTCGCTCGGCATCGCCAGGACCACCGGCGGCAGTCCCTTCGCCACGATCATCCGCGCCGCCGTCCGGTGCGCTCCGCCGTTGAACGCCCACGCCCAATGCGATCCGTACACGCCGTGCAACAGGATGACGAGCGGAACGTCCCGCAGGCCGCGCGCCTGCGGCGGGACGAACAAGGAGAGGTCCGCGCGGCCGCCGATGGCCGGGCTCTGGACGGTCACGAAACGCAACCCTTCCCCCTCGAAACGGGGATCCGAGATCTCGACGGTGCGGAACATGCGCCGATGAGAACCGCCGGACCGGGCGGCGCACAGCGAATTCCCCGGGGCCATCGGACGGGCCCGGGTCCTGTCAGGCCCGTGCGTTCACTTGGCGATGCAGTAGAGCGAACGCTCGCCCCGCAGATACAGCTCGCCCTCCACGGGCGCCGCGGAGGCACTGAAGCTGTCGTCGAGCCGGTTCACCGTCAACGTGGCGTTCTCGCGGTCGTGCCGGAGGACGACCGTCGTGCCGTCCCGGCCGGTGACGTAGATCCGGCCCGCCGCGCCGACGGGCGAGGCGAAGATGAAGTCGTTGATGCCTTCGAGCCGGAGCGGTTGACCGCGGAGCTGGCCCGTCGCCGGATCCAGCCGGACGAGCACGTTCTGGTTGTGGCGGAGATGATAGAGGGTATCGCCGTAGAGCAGCGGCGAGGACACGTATGGCGTGAGCCGGCCGAGCTTCCACGCCACGTTTGTCGTGCCCGTGACATCGCCTTTGGCGCCGGCGAGCCGCACCGCCACCATGGATTGCTGATAGTAGCTGTTCCCGGCGATCAAGAGCCCGCGCCAATGCACCGGAGACGCGACGACGTTGTCGGTCAACCCCGCGCACTGCCAGATCTCGGCGCCCGTCGCGAGATCGTATCCGCGCACCCGGTGGGTGGCGCCCACGACGACCTGCGTCCGGCCCTCCACATCGACGAACAGCGGCGTGGACCACGAGGTCTTCTCGTCGCGCGGGACCGTCCAGAGCTCCTTTCCGCTGCGCTTGTCGAACGCGCGGATGGACGAACCACCCTCGTGGTCCCAGTTGACGACGAGCGTGTCGCCGTGGAGCGCCGGCGAACTTCCCTCGCCGTGCGCGTGCAACGTCCGCATGCGGCCGAGGTCCTTCTCCCAGAGCACCGCGCCGTCGAGTCCGAGGCAATACAGACCGCGCGAACCGAAGAACGCGTACAACCGCTCGCCGTCGGTGACCGGCGAAGCTGACACCAAGCTGCCGGTCGTGTGGCCGCCTTCGTGCGGCCATTCTTCGCGGACCGTCTTCTGCCACAGGATCCGTC
>CANGMH010000025.1 GCA_947454005.1 Verrucomicrobiota bacterium | reverse complement strand
TCGGGACTTTCCGTTTGCGCGTTCAGATAGATTAGCCAAATGCCACCGCCGGACATGCCGTCATAGTCTTTAGGGTGATTTCCATTGATCGGTACCTTTAGTGTCAATTCGTCTAGATTGCTGCATGGGTCATTCCCATTGTGGCAATAGGTTGCATCGCCGCACAGAAAACCAACCTTGAACAGGTGTACTCCGTTTCGATCGGGGACTCTTCGGCAGAACTCTTTTGGCGCACCTGCCGTGCGCCAGAAGCCACCCTTGCGAAATACCTGGATAGAGGAGATAATATCACCTTCCCCATCGTTCAGATTAAAGAATGACCTGTCCTCTGCTATCGACGCAATCAGTTTGGTGTCGTTTATTTCAATGAACGAAAGATCCGAATTATTTCCATAATCTGATTCTTTTCCAATTTGACGTGGGAGTAGTTGGCGTTGCGAGATCTCTGGGCGATGAGGGTCTTTTTTGATGCATATTGATAAAGACCCTTCAGGGGCGGTCATGGCTTCTTTTGCAACATGATGGGCAGTCAAGATTCCATTCCGTCCCTCAATGGAGACGAGTGTTCCGCTCCCGGCTGGAGAATCACCGATTATGAAGCAGGTGGTGCATTTGCAGATTGCGGAGATAGAATCCGCAAAGAAGTTCTGCGGCAGCTTGTCGCGTTCGGCTTGTCCAACAACGATATATTCGTCTCTTCCTCCCTGCTTCATAAATGAGAGGCTGGCTGCAAATTAAGTGGCGTCAATAGAATTTGCAGGCGGTTGGCTCGACGGGGGTAATTTCTTCAAGTGGATAGCAAAATTGCTGGTTATATGAGAATGCGCGATAAGACAAACAGGTTTGTGAAAAGAGCGTCCCGAAGAGCATGGCGCGTCCACGGAACCGTTCATCTTTACCGCCTTTCCGGGCGGCGGGCGCGTCTACCGAGTCCGACTCCGGCTACCGTCTCCGGATTGGGTTAGGCATTATTGGGTTGGATTGAGAAAGATTTGGAAAACGCGGCAGGCCAGTTTCTTGCCTGCCTTCCAAATTCAAATTTACCCCATTTCGCATGACTTATTGCGCGGTCCGCGCCGGGAGCGTATCACCGGCCCATGCGTCTCCCTTCCGTCCTCCTCCTCGCGGCCGCGTTGCCCGTGCTCCCGGTTCCGACCGCGTCCGCCGGCGCCGTCGACGGGACCCTCGACCTCTACTGGATCGATTCCGAAGGCGGCGGCTCGACGCTCGTGGTCACCCCGGCCGGCGAGAGCGTGCTGATCGATTCCGGGAACCCTGGCGGCCGCGATTCCGGTCGGATCCACGCCGTCGCCACGAAAGCCGCCCGGATCCGGCAGATCGACCATTACATCACCACGCATTTCCACGTGGACCACTTCGGCGGCGCCGCGGAGCTGGCCGCGCTGATGCCGGTCGTCCACGTCTGGGACAACGGCCTGCCCGACGCCGATCCGGACGGCAACAAGACCTCGACCTGGCCGCTCACGAGCAAGCCCTACCGCACGATGTCCGTGAAAGAACGCCACGTCGTGAAGCCCGGGGTCACGTTGCCGTTGAAGGTTTCCGGGAGCCCGATCGAGCTGCGCTGCCTCATCGCGCGGCAAGAGCGCTGGGAACCGAAGTCGAAAGAGTTCAAGACCTGGACCAACGAAGGACTGCCTGCGGCGAAGCCGGTCGACACCTCCGACAACGCGAACAGCTCCGCCTGGACGTTGACGTTCGGCGGCTTCCGCTTCTACGACGGCGGCGACCTCACGTGGAACGTCGAGGCCAAGCTCGTCTGGCCGATGCCGATGGTCCCCGGCGTCGACATCTACCAGGTCACCCACCACGGGCTCGACGTGAGCAACCATCCGCTCCTGCTCCGGGCGCTCAACCCGACCGTGAGCGTGATGAACAACGGCCCGACCAAGGGCGCGATGGGCGAGGTCTTCCAGACGCTCCGCGGGCTGCCGACGCTCCAGGCGCAGTACCAGGTCCACAAGAACGTCCGGCCCGACGGCGCGACGAACAACTGCCCCGACGAGTTCATCGCGAACAAGGAGGCGAAGTGCACCGGCAACTTCATCCACTGCCGCGTGGCCGCCGATGGCAAGAGCTACACCATCGACATCCCCGCGACCGGCCACGCGAAGACCTACGTCACGCGGGCGAAGTGAGCCGACCGCGGCTCTGTCCGACCGAGGAAAGCTTCGGCCCGGTGCGCCGCCGTTTCGCTGATCTGCCTTGCATGCCTCGCCTTCGGACTTCCCTCCGGTCTTCGGCTCTCGCCAGCATCATCGCATCGGTGGCCGATCGATCTCGGTGGAAGGTGAGCCCGTCTCGTTCCACCGCGACGTGACGGCGGCGCTGTCGGATGCCGGCTGCTTCAGCGGTGCAGGCCATGGCAGGTCCAAACTCCGCCTACGCGGGCACGATCGCGGGGTCGGACGCTCCTCGTCCGCGGATGTGGCCGCCTAGGCGACCGGCGCCGGGGCGGACCGCGTGCGCGGTGCCCAGCGGGCCAGCATCGCCTCGAGCTCGGCGCGGCGGAACGGCTTCGTCATGCAGTCGTCCATGCCCGCGGAGAGGCAGCGGACGCGGCTGTCGGCCATCGCGTCGGCGGTGACGGCGACGACGGGGATCCTCGGCGTCTTGGACGCGGTCTCCGTCTGCCGGATGCGCCGCGTGGCGTCGAAGCCGTTGAGCTCCGGGAGATGGCAATCCATCAGGATGATGTCGTAGCGGCGGACCTCGGCGAGGCGCACGGCATCGGCGCCGTTGTCCGCCACCTTGCACGCCCAGCCGATGCGCCGGAGCATCTCGACGAGGACGCGCTGGTCGAGCTCGTTGTCCTCCGCCAGCAGCGCGAACCCGACCGGAGCGAAGACCCCGGTGCCGTTGCCGATCGTCCCGTCGGCCTCAGGGCCGGTCGTGGCCCAGGGCGCGCCGGGCGTGATGGTGGGCTCGGCGACGGGCTGCAAGGTCGGCGCGGCCCGCACCGCGTTGAGCAGCGGTCCCGCGCGGAGCACGGGCTTCACCAGCTCGACCACGCCGAGCAAGGCGGATCCCTTGGTCACCGATCGCACGCCTTGCCGGCGCAGGCAGACGAGGCCGGTCGTCCGCAGCACGGGATCGGTGCGGACCGCCTGCGCGAAATCGCGGCCGGAAAGGTCGGGCAGCTTCTCGGCGAACACGGCCGATTGGAACGGCCGCCCGCCCGCCGCGGATTGCCGCAGCTTGGCCAGCGCCTCCTGGCCGTTGGTCAGCGCCTCCACCACGTAGCCGGCGGCCTTGAGCTGCGTGATCAACATCTGCCGGGCGATGAGCACCGGCTCGACCACGAGCACGCGCGGGCTCTCCTCGGTCACCACCGGCTTCGGCGTCGCCGTGGACGTCGCGGGATCGCTGCCGGCGAGCGGGAGCTGGAACCAGAAATCGGAACCGCTCCCGGGCCGGCTCACCACGCCGATCTGGCCGCCCATCTTCTCGATGAAGCAACGCGAGATCGTGATCCCCAGGCCGGGACCGCCCGCCTTCGGCACGATCGCCGCGCCGGCGATGCCGGGCTTCATGAAGAGGTCGGTCTGCCCTTCCTCGGAGATGCCGCAACCGGTGTCGCTGATGCGGCAGCGGAGATGGCCCGGCGTGCCGGGCTGCACGTCGACGCGGACGAGCACATGGCCCTCGGAGGTGAACTTGAGCGCGTTGCTGATCAGGTTGATCAGCACCTGCCGCGTCCGCGCCGGATCGCCCTTCACCCGGAGGTCCACGTGCGGGACGATGTCGTGCGCCAGCTCGATGCCCTGCTCGTTGGCGCGCGGCGCCAGCAGGTCGAGGACCTGGGAAAGCGTGTCACCGAGGTCGAAGGAGACCGACGCGAGCTCCAAGGTGCCGTGCTGCAGGCGCGAGTAGTCGGCGATGTCGTCCAACAGGAAGCCCAGGACCTCCGCGGATTGGCGGACGTTGACCGCGAACTCGCGCTGGTCCGACAGGAGCGAGGTGTCCAGCAAGAGGTCCGTGTAGCCGAGGACGCTGTTGAGGGGCGTGTGGATCTCCCGGTTCACGGCCGCCAAGAGGTCCGTCCGCGCCAGGCCCAACCGTTCCGTGTCGGTGCCCGGCCCCGGCTCCGGGAGCTTGGGGGTCGCCGCGTTGGGCAGCTGACGGCGCACGAAGGATCCGCCGAGCAGCCACCCGACGCACATGCCGAAGACGATGAGCGCCGAACCCGTGGTCAACAATGACGACGGAGATGTGAACAGTTCGTGATCTTCCATACATCCCTCCGGAGGGCCGGTTGCTGCGCCTTGTTAGGAGGCGATCCCCCGCGTTTTCTGACAATCCCCAAAAATGTTGGAGCAGGCCCCGTCCACCGGACCTTGCCGGGTGCCCTGCGCCTCCACGATCAGGCGGCTTGTCGTCGGTCCGCGCGGGCCGGACAATCCCGCCGTGGCCGACGGATCCTCCGAGAAATTCCTCACCCATCTCCGCGCGGCGATCGGCGACGGCACGCTCACGCGCCTGACGCTCGGCGCCCACCGGGGCGCGGACCCGACCCTCCGACGGCTCGTCGTGAGGCCGGTCGCGCTCCAGGCCGGGCCGCGCTTCGCGTTCGTGTGGAGCCACACCACGCGGGACATCACCAAGAACCACACCGCGGACGAGGCCGTCGCGCTGCTCACCGGGCTGGTCGGGACCGATTTCGCGACGGCGAATCTCGCCACGACGACCGTGACGGTGCAGTTCGAGCAACGGCCCGGGCGGCCGGGACGCATCCACGTCGGGCCCGCGCCGGAAGAGACCGCCGCGTCCGCGCACGACCGGACCAAGAAGCGGTCGGTCGAGACCGGCAGCGCGTGGCTCCGCGGGTTGGGGGTCACCGCGGACGACGGCAAGGTCCGCAAAGGGATGGAGGCGAAGTTCCGCCAGGTCCACCGCTTCGTGGAGCTGCTCGGCCCGTTGATCGCCGAGGCGCCGTTGCCGGCCGACCGGCCCTGGACGCTCGTCGACATGGGTTGCGGCAAGGGATACCTGACCTTCGCCGCGCACGAGCATCTCGCCCGCGCCGCTGCGGGACCGGCACGGGTCCTCGGCATCGAGGCGCGCGCGGACCTCGTGGGACTCTGCAACCGCGTCGCCCGCGAGACCGGCGCCGATGGCCTCTCGTTCGTCGCGGGCACCATCGCCGGAGCGGCCGTGGAGCAGGCCGACATCCTCGTCGCGCTGCACGCCTGCGACACGGCGACCGACGATGCGTTGGCCAAAGGGATCGCCGCCGGCGCCGCGCTGCTCGTCGTGGCGCCGTGCTGCCATCGCGAGGTGCGTCCGCAGCTCGTCGCGCCGGATGTGCTGGAGGATGCGCTCCGGCACGGCATCCTGCGCGAGCGGCAGGCCGAATTCGCGACCGATGCGCTGCGCGCCGCGTTGCTGGGATGGGCCGGCTATTCCACCCGCGTCTTCGAGTTCATCTCGCCGGAGCACACCGGCAAGAACCTCATGATCAGCGCGGTCAAGCGGACACGTCCGGCCGACACCACGGAAGCGGCCCGCAAGGTCCGGGCGCTCGCCGCGTTCTACGGCATCCGCCACCAGACCTTGGCCGCGCGCCTCGGCTTCGACCTCTCGCCCGTCACCGCCGGATGAACATCTCCTCGCTCGATTGGGCCGCGCTCGACCGGATCCGCGACGCGTTCCTCGCCCGGGACGCGCGGCGCGGCGCCTATTGGGATTGCCCCTCGGACCTCGCCTGCTACGACGCGACCTTCGGCGAGCGGATCGGCTGGAAATGGGACGCCGTCCTGCGCGAGCTCAAGCTCCGCCGCTGGGCGCCGCCACCGGGTCCGCTCTTGGATTTCGGCTGCGGCAGCGGCATCGCCGGACGCCGCGTGGTGGCCGCCTTCGGCGCGGAGCGGTTCACCTCGCTGACGCTCCTCGACCGGTCGCCGCTGGCGGAGGATTTCGCCGCGGCGCGCGCGGGCGAGCTGTTCCCGGGATTGCCGTGCGTCCGCGCAGGCGGGGTCGTCGACGACGCGGCGCCGGTCGGAACGCTCGTGGTGAGCCACGTGCTGAACGAGCTGCCCGAGACCGGTCGCCGCGCGCTCCGGGCACTCGCGGAGCGGGCCGCGGCCATCGTGTGGGTCGAGCCCGGCACCCACGCCGACAGCCGCGCTCTGCTCGCGTTCCGCGAGGCGCTGCGCGCGTCGTTCTCGGTCGTCGCCCCCTGCACGCACGGTGGTGCCTGCGGGATCGCGGCGCCGGGCAACGAACGCCACTGGTGCCACCATTTCGCGGAACCGCCGCCGGGTCTGTACGCGGACTCCGATTGGACGCGCTTCGCCCAGCGCGCCGGCATCGACCTGCGCAGCCTGCCGTACAGTTTCCTCGTGCTGGCGAAGGATCCCGCGGCGTCCGGTCCGGTCGCGGATGCGGCCGGGACCGCGCGGATCATCGGCCGCGCTAGCCACATGAAAGGCTTCGCGGAGGCTCTCGTCTGCGACGACTCGGGCCTGCGCGAGCTGATGCTCCAGAAGCGCGACGTGCCGGAGGCCTTCAGGTCCCTCCGCGACGAGGTGGAGTCGCCGCTGTTCCGTCTCCGCGTGGAGGGCGGCAAGGTCCGCCAAGCCGACCGCTGGCCGGAAGGCCGTTAGCCCGGGAACGCCCGGGCCGTCGGCGCAACCAACGGTTGCCGCGGGCCGGGCGGGCCGGCCATCTTCCCGCGACCTCGATGCGCCTGTTCCTCCGTCAGCTCTGGCAGTTCATCCGCCCCCACCAAGGGCGTCTCTGGCTGGGCGTCGCGGCGGGCCTGCTCTACGCGGCGGGCAGCGGCGCGATGCTGCTCTCGGTGAACCTCGTCTTCGATGCGATCTTCCCCAGCGAAGGCGCGAAGATGATCGAGCGGATCCAGCATTCCGGCCTGCCGCTGGTGCTCCAGCGGTGGGTCCTCGACGCGTTCCAGAGCATGCGGCTCGAGCAGTCGTCGCCCGCGGTCCTCGCGTTGATCGCCGCGGTGCCGGTCGCGATGGCGGCCCGCGGCATGGGCTCGTATCTCAACCTCTACGCGATGGCGTGGCTCGGGGCGAACACCGTCCACGACCTCCGGGTGCGGCTCTTCGGCCATCTGCAGCGGCTGTCGCTGGATTTCTTCGGCGCCTCGCGCACCGGCGAGCTCCTGTCGCGGCTCACCAACGACACCACGGCGATCTATTCGACCATCGCGACCGGCCTGGCGACGCTGGCGAAGGAGCCGTTCGCGGTCGTCTTCCTCGTCGCCTACCTGCTCTTCATGCAGCCGACGCTCACGCTGGTCGCGCTGGTCGTCTTCCCGCTGGTGGTGCTGCCGATCGTCATCTACGGGCGCAAGGTGAGGAAGGCGTGGAAGGCCGCGCAGACGCACACCGCCGAGCTGAGCGACGTGATGCAGGAGGCGTTCACCGGCAGCCGCGTGGTGAAGGCCTACAACCTGGAGCAGGTGGTGACCGACCGGTTCGCGCGGACGTCGCGGATGATCACCAGCCAGTTCATGCGCTACATCCGTGCCTCGGAGATGCCCGGTCCGGTGATCGAGGTCTTCGGGTCCATCGGCGTCGCGCTGCTGCTCGGGTACGTCGCGAAGTACGCCGGCGCGAAGAAACCTTCGGCGGGTGATTTCACCGGCTTCGTCGGCGCGCTCTTCATGTTGTACCAGCCGGTGAAGAACCTCTCGCGCCTCTGGGCGCAGCTGGAGCAGGGCCGCGCCGCCGGCGAACGCCTCTTCGGCCTGCTGGAGACGCGTCCGACCGTCGTCGAGCCCGCCGCGCCCCGACCGCTCCGGGCCGCCGGCGCGGACATCGAGTTCGACGGCGTCACCTTCGGCTACGGCGAGAAGACCGCGGTGAGCGACGTCGCCCTCACGGTGAAGGCCGGCCAGCTCGTCGCGCTCGTCGGGGCGAGCGGTTCCGGCAAGACCACGCTCACCAACCTGCTCCTGCGCTTCTACGACCCGCAGCGCGGCAGCGTCCGCATCGGCGGACTCGACCTGCGCGAGGTCGCGACCGAGGACCTCCGCGCCCAGATCGCCGTCGTCACCCAGGAGACGATCCTCTTCAACGACAGCATCCTCGCCAACATCCGCCTCGGCCGCCCGGGCGCGACCGACGCCGAGGTCGAGGCCGCCGCCAAGGCCGCCAACGCGCACGAGTTCATCGTCGCGAAGGAGGGCGGCTACGGTTTCGCCATCGGCGAGCGCGGCAACAACCTCAGCGGCGGCCAGCGCCAGCGCCTCGCCATCGCCCGGGCCATCCTCAGGGACGCGCCGGTCCTCGTGCTCGACGAGGCCACCAGCGCCCTCGACACCGAGAGCGAGCGGGCGGTGCAGACCGCGCTGGAGGCCCTGATGCGCGGCCGCACCACGCTCTGCATCGCGCACCGCCTCTCCACCATCCAGCACGCCGACGTCATCGTGGTCATGGCGGAAGGCCGGATCGTCGAACAAGGCCGGCACGACGACCTGCTCGCGCGCGGCGGCACCTACGCCAAGCTGCACGGGCTCCAGTTCGGAGCGACGCCATGAGCCCGGAGCGTCCCATCGCCATCGCCGGCCTCGGCTACGTGGGGCTTCCGCTCGCGTTGCACTTCGCGCACGCGGGCGTCCCGGTCATCGGGCTCGATGTCGACGCCTCCAAGGTCGCGCGCCTCGCCCGCGGCGAGTCCTACATCCTGCACATCCCCTCCGCGCGGGTCGCCGCCGCGGTGGATGCCGGACGCTTCACCGCCACGACCGATCTCTCCCGCGTCCGCGATTGCCAAGCCGTCATCATCTGCGTGCCCACGCCGTTGAAAGGCGAGAACGAGCCCGACCTCGGCTACGTGCTCGACACCGGCCGTGCGCTTGCGCCACACATCGCGCCCGGCACGCTCGTGGTGCTGGAATCCACGACCTACCCCGGCACGACCGACGGCGAGCTGCGCGCGGTGCTGGAGGCCGGGTCGGGCTTGGTCGCCGGTGTCGGGTTCCACCTGGCCTATTCGCCGGAGCGCGAGGACCCGGGCAACCCGGAGTCCGACGTGTCCGCGATCCCGAAAGTCGTCGGCGGCCTGACGCCGGCGTGCCGCGACCGCGCGCTCGCCCTCTACGGCAGGGTGGTGAAGACGCTCGTGCCCGTCGCCGATT
Source organism: Verrucomicrobiota bacterium (assembly GCA_947454005.1). Lineage (GTDB taxonomy): Bacteria > Verrucomicrobiota > Verrucomicrobiia > Limisphaerales > UBA9464 > CAIVQB01. The sequence continues at coordinate 14,240 of CANGMH010000025.1, read as the reverse complement.
GCCGCGTGGCCGAGGCGGTGAAGCTCACCGAGAACATCTTCCGCGCGGTGAACATCGCGATGGTGAACGAGCTCAAGGTCGTCTACGCCGCGATGGGCATCGACGTCTGGGACGTGGTCGCCGCGGCGAAGACCAAGCCGTTCGGTTACATGCCGTTCTATCCCGGCCCCGGGCTCGGCGGCCACTGCATCCCCATCGACCCGTTCTACCTGACCTGGAAGGCGCGCGAGTTCGGGCAGGAGACGCGCTTCATCCGCCTCGCCGGCGAGGTGAACACCGCCATGCCCGCGTACGTGGTCCGCCGCGTTGGCGAGGCCTTGGCGACGCAAGGGAAGACGCTCGCCGGATCGCGCGTGCTGCTGCTCGGGCTCGCCTACAAACCCGATGTCGACGACGACCGCGAGAGCCCCGGCTACGCGCTCTGGATCCTGCTCGAAGACGCCGGCGCCGAGGTGGCCTTCCACGACCCGCACATCCCGGTCGTGCGCCCGAGCCGCGAACACGCCGAGTACGCCGGCCGGCGCGGGGTGGAGATGACCGCGGATTCCATCGCGTCCTTCGACGTCGTGCTCTTGGCGACGCACCACCGCGCGTTCGACCACGGGTTGATCGCCCGCTCGGCCAAGCTCATCGTCGACACCCGGAACGCCTTCGCCGGACATCCGGTCGAGGCGTCCCGCTATTTCAAGGCATGAACGCCCTCGTCACCGGCGGAGCCGGTTTCATCGGATCGCACATCGCGGAAGCCCTCGTCCGCCGCGGCGACCGCGTCGTCGTGCTCGACGACCTGTCGCTCGGATCGGTGTCGAACCTGGACTGGAAGCGGCCGGGCGACGCCCTCGAGTTCGTCGAAGGCGATGCCGGCGACGGCGGTCTCGTCGCGAAGCTGCTGCCGGGCACCGACGTCGTGTTCCACCACGCCGCGCTGCCGAGCGTGCCGCGATCGGTCGCCGAGCCGGTCGGGTCGAACGCGCAGAACCTCGACGCCACGCTGCGGTTGCTCGTCGCCGCGCGCGACGCCGGCGTCCGGCGCTTCGTCTTCGCCTCGTCCTCGTCGATCTACGGCGACCAGGACGCGCCGTCGAAGCACGAGTCCCTGCCGCCGCGGCCGCTCTCGCCCTATGCGCTCCAGAAATACTCCGCCGAGCGCTACGGCCAGATCTTCCACCAGCTCTACGGGACGCCGGTGGTGAGCCTGCGCTACTTCAACGTGTTCGGCCCGCGCCAGTCGGCCGGTTCGCCGTACTCCGGCGTCATCGCCAAGTTCTGCATGGCGGCCCTCGCCGGCGAGACGCCGGTGATCCACGGCGACGGCCGGCAGTCCCGCGACTTCACGTTCATCGACAACGTCGTCGCCGCGAACCTGCTCGCCGCCGATGCGCCCGCCGAACGCGTGGCCGGCCGCGTCTTCAACATCGCCTGCGGCGAGAGCATCGACCTGCTCCGCCTCGCTTCCGATCTCGCCGCGCTCACCGGACGTCCGATGGCGCCGCGGTTCGAGCCCGCCCGCGCCGGCGACGTGCGGCATTCCCGTGCCGACATCTCCGCCGCGCGCGAAGCGCTGGGCTACGGACCTCATGTGACGTGGGCCGAAGGATTGCGCCGCACGCTGGGATGGTACCGGGACGTCCGCACCCAGCCCGCGTGACGGGCGCGCATCGCATGTTGCCGCTGGCGGCGACGGGATCCGCGTCGCATCGTCCGTCCATGCCGAAACTCTCCCTTGGGGCGACCCGGACCGCCCTTGCCGCGGTCCCCGCCTGGACCAAACGCGGCGCGGTGATCCGTCGCACCTATGCGTTCGCGGATTTCGTCGCCGCGATCCGTTTCGTCGGCCTCGTCGCCAAGGCCGCGGAGAAGGCGGCGCACCATCCGGACATCGATATCCGCTGGTCCAAGGTCCCCCTCGCTTTGACGACCCACGACGCCGGCGGGCTCACGGCGAAGGACTTCGCGCTGGCGGCGCGGTGCGACGCATTGGCTGCGAAGGAGGTCTGATGCGCCCGGATCGGACCCACGTCACGACGCTGTTCCGCGAGGCGTTCGGGAAAGATCCTGCGCGTCTCGCCGTGGTCCCCGGCCGCGTCGAGCTGCTCGGCAACCACACCGACTACAACGCCGGCCTCGTCCTCGCGGCCACCATCGACCGGACCTTGCAGCTCGCGCTGGCACCGCGATCCGACGGGCGGGTCTCGCTGGTGTCGTCGGCCTTCCCGGGGCGGCGCGTGGAGTTCGATGCGCGGAGGCCGGGCCGCGGACCCGACGGCTGTTGGTCGGGCTACGTGCGGGCCGTGCTCATCGGATGCCGGGCCGCGGGCGTCGCGGTCGGCGGATTCGACGCGGCGGTCCACAGCGACATCCCGGTCGGCGGGGGGCTGAGCAGTTCGGCGGCGCTGCTCGTTGCGACGGCGCTCGCCGCGGCGTCGATGCCGCATCGCACCGCCGCCGAGCGCATGCGCGTGGCCGGGGTCTGCCAGCGCGCGGAACGCCGCACGGGCGTCGATTGCGGGCTGCTCGACTACCTGACGATCCTGCACGGCCGGGCCGGCTGCGCGCTGCGGCTCGATCTCCGCTCGCTCACGGTGCGCGCGTTGCCCTGGCCGGACGAGGTGGCTCTGGTGCTGGCGGATTCCGGCGTCCGGCACCGGCTCACCGAAGGCGGCTACAACGCCATCCGCCGGGCATGCGAAGGAGCGGCCCGCAAGATCGGCGTGCCGACCTTGCGCGAGGCCCGGGTCTCCGCGACGGCGGCGAACGGGCTCCGTCTCACGGCGCGCGAGAGCGCCGCCGCTCGCCATATCATCGAGGAGAACCTCCGCGTGGCCGCGGCGACGACGGCGATCCGTTCCGGCGATGGCGTCCGTCTCGGCGCGTTGTGCACCGCGAGCCATGAGAGCTCGCGGACGCAGCTGCGGAACAGTTGCCCCGAGCTCGATCGGTTGGTGTCGCTGGCATCCACGGTCCCCGGATGGCTGGGCGGCCGCCTGACCGGCGGCGGTTTCGGCGGGATGACCGTGCATCTGGTCGGACGACGCGCCTCGGGGCGCTTCATCGCGGCGTTGCCACCGGAGAGCGCGTCGACCCGCTGCGGTCTGGGGGGCGGCGCGACGCGGATCGAGCTGTGACGAGGCGCGTGGCGCGCGGATCGGCCGACGACCTCACGGCTTCGGCAAAAAATAGGCCCGCTGCTTCGCGTTGATGGGCAGCGTGAGCTTCTCCATCGCGGCCATCAGGTCTTCCCAAACCTTGCGCTTCTCCGACGGCGCCTGGTTCCGCAGCAGGTAGGCCGGGTGGTAGGTGGGCATGAGCGGGATGCCGCGGTAGGACTGCCAGGTGCCGCGGAGCTTGGTGATGCCGATCGTCTTCCCGAGCAGGCCTTCGACCGCGGTCGCGCCGAGGGCCACCATCACGCCGGGTTGGATGATGTCGATCTGCTGGTGGAGCCACGGGATGCACGTCGCCATCTCGTCCGGGGTGGGCTTGCGGTTGCCCGCGGTCTGGCCCGGGGTGTCGGGACGGCACTTCAGGATGTTCGCGATGTAGACCTCGGAGCGGCTGAGTCCCATCGCGCCGATCATCTTGGTGAGCAGCTCGCCGGCTTTGCCGACGAACGGTTCGCCTTGCTGGTCCTCGTCGGCGCCCGGCGCCTCGCCGATGAACATCAGCCGCGCGTGGATGTCGCCGACGCCGAACACGACCGTCTGCCGCGAACTCGCGAGGTGGGAGCACTGGACGCAAGCGAGCGCCCGGGTCCGCAACTCGGCCATCGCCGCGTCTTTCGCGGCGGGCGGGAGCGGCGGTGGCAAGGGCGGCTGGGAAGGAAGGACCTGGGCTTTGGTGGCCACGGTCGGGACGACCGGTCGGGCGGCTTGGCCCCAGCGCGAGACCACCGATGCGGGAAGAGGACGCGGGGCGGAAGACGGAGCGACCGGCGCGGGAGGCGACGATGCTTCCGGTGTCGTGGTCATGCTCGCCGGCACGAAGGCGAACGGCCGTGCGGCGGGCGCGGCTGGTTTCGGGGCGACCGGACGCACCGGGGCGGGGCGCTTGGCGGAGAGCCCGGCGAGCGTCTCCGCCGACACCGGCACGGAATCGATGCCGTCGGCGCGCAACGCCTCGCAATGCGCGATGGCGGCGTCGAGCAGTTGCACGTAGGCGGCGGACACGAGGGGAAGTTAAAGGCCGGGACGTGCGGTGCGAAGAGCAAAGCTCCGGCCTTGCCACTTCGCACTTCGCACTTCGCACTTCGCACTTCGCACTTCGCACTTCGCACTTCGCACTCCACAGTTCTCCTCGTGTCCGCCGACAACCTCATCGCCGCGAACCGCCGCATCGCATCGGTCGGGGGCGCCATCTTCCTCGCCGACCAGCTGACCAAGCTGCTGGTGCTCCGGCTGCTCGGACCGTCGGAAGAACGGGCGGTGATCGACGGTTTCTTCAAGTTCGTGCATTGGCAGAACACCGGCGCGGCGTTCTCGATGTTCCACCAGAAGAACGGCGTGCTCGCGGTGGTCTCCGCGGTGGCGATGGCGGCGCTCTGGGTCTTCCGTCGCCATTTCGAGGCCCATCGTCCGACCGGCCAGGTCGCCCTGGGCCTGCTCTTCGGCGGCATCGCCGGCAACCTGCTCGACCGCCTCCTGCCCAGCCGGCAGCACGTGATCGATTTCATCCGCTTCTACCTGGAACCCCGCGGCGGCGGCGAGATCGGGTTCCCGGCCTTCAATGTCGCGGACACCGCCATCTGCACCGGCGTGGGCCTGCTGATCCTGCTTTCTTGGCGGATGGAGACCGGCGCGCGGTCGGCTCCGGCCCCGGGACGATGACCGCGCCGATCCTGATCACCGGACCGACGGCCACCGGCAAATCGGCCGTCGCGCTCGCGCTCGCGGAACGCATCGGCGGCGAGATCGTCTCGGTGGATTCCATGCAGGTCTACCGCGGCCTGGATCTCGGCACCGCCAAACCGTCGCCCGAGGAGCGCGCCCGCGTCCCGCATCATCTCGTGGATGTCGTCGGGTTGTCGGAGGTGTTCGACGCTGCGAAGTTCGTCGAGCTCGCCACCGGGTCGGTGCAGGACATCCAAGCACGCGGACGTGTGCCTATCCTGTGCGGCGGCACCGGGATGTACTTCAACGCCTGGCTCAACGGCCTCGGTTCCGCGCCGCCGCCGGACGCCGCCTTGCGCGCGGAGCTCGAGGCGAAACCTCTGCCCGAACTGCTCGACGAGCTGGCCCGCACCGATCCCGTGACCTTCGACGAGATCGACCTGGAGAACCGGCGCCGCATCGTGCGCGCGGTCGAGGTGGTCCGGCTCACCGGCCGCCCGTTCTCCCAGCAACGCGCCGCTTGGCCGGATCGCGCGCCCGCGCTCGCAGGACGCAGCTTCGGGCTTGTGCGCGACCGCGATGCGCTGCGGCGGCGCATCGACGCGCGGGTGGACGCGATGTTCTCCGGCGGGTTGATCGACGAGACCCGTTCTTTGCTGACCCAGGGGCTCGGGGAGAACCGGACCGCGATGCAGGCCATCGGCTACCGGCAGGTCGTCGACCATCTTCGCGCGGAGCGCAGCCGTCTGGAGACCATCGACCTGGTCAAGACGAAGACGCGGCAGTTCGCCAAGCGGCAGCTCACCTGGTTCCGAGGACAGCTCGACCTGGAATGGATCGAGATCGGTGCCGGTGGTTCCGTCGACGATATCGCGGGCCGGATCGCGCACGCGGTCGGGGCCCGGTGACCGAGATCTTCCACGGTCCGATGGAACGAAAAACCCGGCGGACTCTCGGGAGTGCCGCCGGGCGCAGGAGGAATCGGGGCCAAAGCCCCTCACAACTCCCGAATCTACGGAACCGCCGGGGGGCGTCAAATCAGGTGTGCACCGTACAGCGTGGCGCGACAGGTCGCGTCATCGTTGGCGGATGTACGTATAGGCCACGCCCCAGAGGATCAGCAGCAGGGTGACAAAAAGGAACAGGAAGCGGTTCCTTGCGACGCGGCGCTCCTTGCGGAGCGGCCGCAGACCGTGGATCCCGCCGGCCGCGAGCATCTTCGCCATCGCCGGATTGTTCCCGGCCGGACCCGTGAGGTTCTCGCCCAAGCTGTGCATGAAGGCCAAGAGGTCGAATTTTCGGACACCGCGTTCGTTGAAGCGGCCGGCGTCCGCGGGTGTCGTCGGCGCGGAAGCCCGTGGGAGCGGTGCGGCGAACTCGTTCGTGGACTTGGCCGGCGACGGTGGCGCGGCCTTCGTCCGGACCGGTTTCGGCGCCTCGTTGGCGAGCCGCTGGAGCTCGCTCTCCAGGCGTGCCATCTCCTCGCGGAGCGCCTTGTCGCGGGCGTCCAGCGGGGCGGTCTCCTTTTTCGGGAAGAGCGGCATGGGATGGAGCCTCCGTGTCGTCTCTCAGCGGCGTGCCAGCAGCACCAGGCCGAGCACCGACGCGACCAGCGCCACCAGCGCGAGCGGCCATGTGAGCGCGAACCCGAGCCGGCAGAGCTGCCCTGCCGACAACGTCGTGAACGAAAGGGCCGGCGGCGCCTCCACCGGTGCGGAACGTTCCGCGGTCTTGCCGTCGAGGACCGGCCACTTGAGCCGGGCGCCGTTGTGCTCCATGCGGGCGTTCTCGATCACCGTCAGCGCGCGGGTGAGCTCCTGCTCCCAGTTCTCATCGGACCAGGCCTTCTCGCTCAACGGTTCGAGCGTCGCCAGCGCGCCGCGGAGGCCTTCCAACGTGCGGCTGAGCTGCTCGGCATCGCGGCGCGCCTCGAACTCGGCCTTCTCGAGCAGGCCCGTGCCGCGGATCAGGTTGGCGCGCGTCTCGTCGAGGCCGATGGAGAACTCGGCGCGGCGGCGACGCATCTCTTCGAGCGCGGTCCGGGTGCGCTCGAGCTGTTCCTGGGTCTCGCGCAGCTTCGCGAGCTGCTGCTGGGTGCCGGTCAGCTGGGCATCGAGGTCTTCCCGTGTCGGCGCACGTCCGCCGGGGCTTCTTTGCCGCGTCGCGGAATAGTCCGTGTCCTCGAAATCGGTGCTCTCGGATGCCACCTCGGAAAAGTGGGTTTCCGGACCGCGCTTGCCAACGAACATTTGCTCACAAGTGCAATTCTTCGCGCCGACCGACGGTCTTGACGGCGCATCGCGGCACACCTCACGTCCCCAGGGCAGGGCGCCGTCCCGCGCGTCGGTCGCGGTGATCCGGGGAACGCTCCCCGCGGGGAAGGGAAGGGGAGGAAAAACAAAAAGGGCCGAGGATCTTCATCCTCGGCCCCGTGGGATCGTGCCTGGCGGCAGATCAGTTCGACGAGCGGTAGAACTTCTGCGCCGCCGCCGCCGTGTTCGGCGAGAACGGGCTGGTCGCACCGGCCACCGGGGTGAACGGGCCGGCCGCGTTGTCGGAACCGGTCAGGGTGCCGGTGTAGGTGATCTTGCCATCCAAACCGATGGAGATCGTCGCACCGGTCGTGACCGCGCCGGGCTCCCAGTGGCCGATGGTGGCGGCGACCATGAGCGTGTCGTCGCCGTCCGCGGGATCGGCATCGGCCGCGAGCTTGAAGTTCACGCCGACGTTGTCGCCGCCGCCGCCTTCATGCTGCACCGCCTCGATGTAGTACTTGTTGCCCTTCTTGAGGGCGATGGTCGCGCCGCCGTCGGCGTTCTTGGTCGGCCATTGGGTGCCCTGGAACTGGTCCGAACGGTTCTCCGGGTGGGTGGTGTCGCGACGATCGGCGATGACCCACTTCTTCGGGTCGTTCCAGGTCGGCTCGGAAGCGATCAGCTTCTTGTTGGCGACGGTGTCGTCGGTGCTCAGGAACAGGTCGGAATCGTCATCGGAGGAGATGAAGAACACGTAGTTGCCGTCGGCCGGCGGGATGAACGCGCCGCTCACGCGACGGGTGTAGTTGTCATCCACCTGGGCGGCGGACTGGAAGGTGTCCCAGAACTCGACCTTGGTGGCCTTGCCGACGCCGCCGGTCTCGACCTGTCCGCGGCTCGCGTCCTTGAAGAACTCCTGCTTGATGGTGCCCGCGACGAACTTCGCCGGCGAGACCGAGAGCTTGACCGTCTTGGAGGTCGCCGTGAGCGGCGTGCCCGTGATGGTCACGACGCAGTCGAAGGTCGCGCCGTTGTCGGCGATGCCCGCGATGAATCCGAGGCTCGCGCCGGTCGCGCCCGGGATCGCCACGCCGCCGCGCCGCCACTGATAGGACGGGTCGATGGCGCCGTCCGCGGCGGCGCCGACGGTGAAGGCGACCTGTTCGTAGGAGGAGGTGGCGATGTCGGTCGGCTCGGTGGTGATGGTCAGCTTGGTCGGGGCCAGGACAAGGGAAGCGATGGCATCGCCCTTCAGCAGCGTGGTGCCGTCGGCCGGATCGGGATCACCGGCGAGCTTGTAGGTCGCGCCGCCGTTGTCGCCGCCGCCGCCTTCTTTCCAGACTTCCTCGATGTAGTACTTCTTGCCCGCCTGGAGGGTGATGGTGTTGCCGGTCGGCCACTCGGTGGCCTGGTACTTGTCGGAGCGGTTCTCCGGGTTGTCGGCATCGCGGCGGTCGTGGGTGTTCCAGCTCTGGGCGCCGTTCCATTGCGGTTCCGCGGTGATGCGGTGCTTGTTGGCCGGGGACTCGTCGGTGCTCAGCCAGATGCCGCCGTTGTCGTCGGAGCTGCTGAAGAACACGTAGTCACCGGTCTTCGGGGCGATGAACAGGGCGCTCACGCGGCCGCCGTAGTTCTCGGCGACATCGGTGGGGGCCTGGAAGATGCTCACGACGCCGGAAAACGTGGGATCCTTCTTGTCGAGGGTGTTGGCCACGAAATCGAGGAACGATTCCGTGTTGTTCTCCCAGCGCTGGTAGTTCGCCACGCCCTTGATGAGCGAGGGCGAGCGGAACGGCGTGGTGATCGAGGCGGCCGTGTTGTTGTACAGGTCCTTGATCCCCTTCGCGGTCAGCGTGTAGGAGGTGCTGTCGGTCAACGCGGAGGTCTTCAGGACGACCTTGTTGGCCGCGGAGCGCGTCACCGCAGAGACGGTCACGCCACCGGAGAGGGTGTACGCGGTCTTGGCCTCGGCGCTGGCATCGACGTCCTCGCTGAAGGTCACGACGACCGTGCTCAGGTCGGTGGCGACGACTTTGCCGAAGTCGGGCGGCGCGGTGTCCACCGTGAGGGTGGCGGCGTGGGAGGCGAGGCTCTTGGTGCCGACCGTGACCACGGCGCGGACCCAGGTCCCGTCGTTGGCCGCGACCTGGGCGGCCGTGGTGTAGGTGGCCGAGGTGGCGCCGGAGACGTCCGAGAAGTCGGCCTTGCCGGGCGCCTTGGTCTGCCACTGGTACTTCGCGCCGGTGCCGTTGGCGGCCACCGTGAAGGTCGCCGTCGAACCGACCGCGACATGCGCGGCGCTCGGGTCCTTGGCGATCAGCGCGGTACCGGTCGGGCGATACGCCTTCAGGCCGCCGACATCGTTGACCAAGATGTCCGAGGTGGCCGTGTGGGCGTACAGCTCGAGGTTCGCGCCGCCGCCGCCTTCGAACCAGATGACGCGGAGCGGATAGACACCGGCCTCGGTCACCGTGAAGACGCCATGGGAATCGGAGGCACCGCGTCCGCCATCGAACTCGCTGATGATGAACGAGGTCGCATCGCTGGCGGCGACCGTCGGGATGTAGCGGTCGCCGATCTTCAGGCGGAAACCGTCATCGCTGTTCACGATGAGGTCCACTTCACCGGCCGGAAGCTCGATGAACGTGAGTGCCTCGCCCGCCATGTTGTCGTTGCCGCCGGCCGTATCGAGGCCGGGGAACAGCACGTCGGGGAAACTGGCGCCGGTGAAGTGGCCGTTATGGGTCGCGGTCAGGTCGTCCGTGGCGTCCTGGTCGTAGTTGATGACCTTGGACTCGTTGTAGGAGCCGTCCGCATTGGGCCCGGGGGTGACATCGTTGTCGACGACGCCGGACGCAGGATCCGCGGGGTCGACGAGCAAAGTGCCCGCGAGCTGCCCCTCGGCCCGGGCGATGGTGTTCGCGAGGCCACCGGTGGAGGTGTGGACCAGACGGAACGTGAAGCCCGGTTTGGTCTTGTCGAAGGAACTGGCATCCGCCTTGGCGGAGGGAGGGATCACGGTGGCCGCGTTGAGGGCGCTGGAGAGGGCTCCAGCTGCCACGGCCGCCAAGACACTCCGGTATATCGCCTTCATCGAAGGCTGAGACACGAAGCTAGGTTGCATATCGTTAGTCTATCGGCCGCAACGACTTGCAAAGTATCGACCCTCGGCACACACGTGCCGGGGATAGACGAGATCGATGCATGCGCGTCGTCGCGAATCCGATGGGGTAAGCGGACGCTGCCCCGACTTGTCACAACAAAGCAACAAAATATGGGTGAGCTGCTGTGGCGAGTTGACCCAGGATAAATGTCACCGAGGCGGAGCGGGGACGCCTTCCGCCCGGGATCGGGAAGAGCCGGCCTGATCTGGTTTGATAGGGTTGGATTCACCCTGAAAAGGCCTCCCGCCCCTCCGACCCCGCCGTTCCGGAGCCAGCGTCCAGCCCGCCTGCCCGATCTTTCAGTTTCTGCGCCCTATCGAGGCAGACCCGGAGTTCCAGCGGCAGGCCGCCGCTGGCCGCAACGAAAGACGCCTTCAGCGCCTGCGCTGTCTGCTGTTCGGCCCGGGCCGCCGCGAGTTTCATCTCCCAGGCCTCGCGCTCCAGACGGACGCGGGCCGCCGTGTGGTCGCCGCGGCGGAGCTGCGCCAGTTCCCGCGCCAAAGCCAACAATTCCCGCCGTTCCTCCGGTCCGAGCGTCTCCGCCGCCATCAGTTCGCCCAAGCGGCGGCCCAGTGCGACCGCGATCGGCCCGGCCAATTGGTCCGCCAGCGGCACATCGTTGGCCTCCTCCTCCAGTTCGTCCGCCTGCTCGGCGAGCGTGCGCACCCAGCCGCGTGAGTCCTGGTGCCGCTGCCACTCGGCGAAGCCGCCCTGCCGCCATTCGCTCAGGTTCTGGGCCGACACCGCCCGCCCGGCGAACTCGCGGCCCAGCACGGCCTTCGCCTCCGGCAGCGCGTTCAGCCAGTCCAGCAGCGCCGGCCCGGGCTCCCCGTCCTCCAGCCGTCGGTTGAGCGCCTCGCGCACCGTGCGCGGCAACCGCGCGATCTTTCCGTTCCGGGCCATGTCAGTAGCGTCCTCTCAGGTAGGTGTTGAAGTAGCTGCCCGGCGACTCGGCACAGATCCGTCATGGAGATCCATGCTCCATCTTCGGTCTGGGCCACGTTCGATACTGGGGTCTGTGTTCGGTTCTTTGCCGACGCGTCACACTGGCCGAGGTCCTTCCTCCCAACTTCAAAGTCCGCCCCGTCGGCGCCGATGCTTCATGATTGCGTATACAGGTTAAGAAAAAAGATTGATACAAATAAGGAAAATACGTATTTCAACTACGGTCAACAACGACAGGTCATCGCCGAACGTACGGCTGCGTTCCCTGCCGATGAGCTGCCGGCCAGTCCTCTCACCCCTCCTGCTTATGCGACTCTTGCCAATTCTCCTGTGTGTGCTGCTGCTCACGGGCGGTGCTGTCATGGCCCAGGCGCAGAAGACGCCTCCCCAGGCTCAGGTACAGGCCGCTGTTTCCGCGAATGCCCGGATCCCGGAAGATGTATGGCTAAAGATGCTCCGAAACATGGAGCAGCTCGCCAAGGAACCAAGGCACGAGAAGCCCGAACCAGAAATCGTTCCGGATCCGGCCAACAGCAGGCCCTTGAAGAAGATCGAGCCGCGTGCGGACGAACTGCCGGAACGCGGCTTGGACCACCAGCGGGTCAAGTGGGTGGGCGAAGTGCTCGATGAACAGGGCAACCGGCGCCTCGTCACCAATTCCTACATCCAATTGGAGACCGGTTTGAACCACCACGATGCGAAGGGTGAACTGGTCCTTTCGGAACCGAACTTCGAGCTTACCGCCGACGGTGCCATCGCCTGGAAAGGTCGGCACCGCGTGAGCCTTACCGGGAGTCCGCATGGGGCGGGGGCCGTGCAGATCCGCATGGCGGACAACCGGCTTTTGGTCGGAAACGTCGCCGGGTTGGCGTACTACGATGCGGTTAGTGGCGAATCGGTGATGATCGCCGAGGTCCGGAAGGCCGAGGGCTGGCTGACGAACCCGAACCAAGTGACCTATATCGATGCGTTCGACGGCGTTCAAGCAGACCTGCGGTACACCTCCAGCCGTAGTGGTTTGGAACAAGATGTCATCCTGCGGGAGACACCCCCGGACCCGAGACTCTTCGGTCTGGATCCGGCGACCGTGAGGCTGGAGGTCTGGACCGAGTTCACCGACGCGCCGGAACCGAAGCTGACCAAGCGGTCGCGGGCACGGAACGCGGGCAGTGTTCCACCGCCTGAAGCGGATGATGAAGACGAGACCATCGACTTCACCGGGATGCGCATCGGTGAAGGACGGGCGTTCTCCACCGGAACGGAGACACGACCCGGCAACGTGCCGGTCATGAAACGATGGCTGCGGACGAAGGAGGACCGGGTCTTCCTGATCGAAGCGGTGGAACATTCGGTGGTCCGATCCGATTTGGAACGGCTCTCCAAAAGAGGGGCTCTCCACCCGCGTCCGACCAAGCGCGGGATTCCCCGGATGCAAGCGCTCATGGCGGTGCCCCGAAGGGCACGCGTGGAGTCCGCCCAAGCGGCGATCCGGCGCCCTACCCCGGAACAATCTGTCGCGTTCGACGGCACTGCCGGATTCGTCCTGGATTACGTGGCAACCAGCCCTGGATATCTCACGGATTTCACTTTCAGAGGCGACACCACTTATCTCGTCTCGGGATACACACAGTTCTACGGGACGACCACGTTGGAGGGCGGCGCGGTCATCAAGTATCTGAAGTGGGTCGCTTGGGGAATCGATCCTCGCACGGATGTCTTCGGTGCTTTCGTGTCGAAGACCTCCCGGTACCGGCCGGCGGTGTTCTGTGCCGCGGACGACAACTCCATCGGTGAGGTGATCAGCGGGAGCACCGGCAATCCGGGAACCGCCCAATACGCCAACATCCCGATGAGGTTCTACGATACCCCGGCGACGAAGGTCGAGAACGTGCGGGTGTTGAACGCGCACACTGGGATCAGCTTCCACAGCAGCGACTCCAATTCGATCGTCAACGTGCAGCTGATCAACTGCCGGTGGCCGGTCGAGAACTCCGGGTACGGCGCGCTGGGATGCTACAACGTCCTCATCCAGGATGTGCCCAGCAGCGGAACAGAAAAAGCATTCAACTGCTGGAACAGCCCCGTCGCATCGATTTTCGGCGAGCACGTCACGGTCCGGAATGCCCCGGCACTGAGATATGTCTGCAATATCACCCTCAAGAACAGCCTCGTGGTCCAGGTGACGGACACGAGCGGCCTGGTCAACGGCGGCGGCACCGTGGTCCTCCCGTCCGATAGCGGTGTGTTCCAGCCAGCTTGGGGAGGGCAGAACTACCTGGCGGACGGATCGCCTTACCGCAATGCCGGGGTGACGGATATCGCCGCGGACCTCGCCGTCGGCTTCCGGGAGATGACGACCTATCCTCCGCAGGTCCTCACCGGTTCGTTGGCCGTCGGCACCGTTCTCGCCCCGGTGGTCGCCCGCGACGTGGATATGCCCGACCTCGGCTACCACTATCCTGCGCTCGATTACCTCCTTAGCGGTTCGATCGTCCAGGGTGGGACTGTCACACTCACCAACGGCGTCGGAATCGGGTTCAACGGGAGCTGCGCCTTCGACCTGCGCGAAGCTGGTGCCCTCGTGAGCGAGGGCCGGCCGGACCGCCTCAACCGCATACTGCGCCATCAGCTCGTGCAAGAACGCTCGGTGGCCGGTGAGGCGACCGCGGACGCTGTGTTCAACGCGAACACGGCGGTCACGACCAAAGCTTCCCTGAGCCTGCGGTTCACCGAAGTGAACACCCTGTCCTGGGCGGATGCCAGTTCCACCTTGGACCCGACCCGCGGCCGTTTGGAGTTGATCAAGACAACTCCGACTTCCTTGGGCAGCCTCGCCCTTCCGCTGCAGAGCTTGGCGATCGCGGATTGCCAGTTCGGCGGTGTGGCCCTGAACTACTTTCCGAACGGTACCGACGCGACTTCCGTCGCGCTGGTCAACAACGTGTTCGAGCGCGGCCGGTTCTCCATCGGCATCAGCGGTGCCGCCAACAACCTCACCGTGTCGCTGCGGAACAATCTTTTGACCAGCGCGACGGAAGTCGCGTCGGTAC